>JAQGJF010000380.1 GCA_028290765.1 Tardiphaga sp. | reverse complement strand
TCGCCGGCACCGTCGTCATCCTTCGCCGCGCCGCCGTCCGAGCCGGATGTCGACGACCGGCCTGCACGGCTGAACTAGTTCGCAGCCCATTTTGCGAACTAGTTCGCAGCCCCATTTTGCGAACCAGTTCGCAGCCCATTTTGCGAACCAGTTCGCAGCCCATCCCTCGCTTTTGGAGCGTATTGGCGAGTCCGCTATAGTCGCCGCGCGAGAGCCGAAGCCGATCCAGCCAGCTATGAAGGAGTTTGGGACGATGGCTGAAGTGCCCATCAACCGACCCGCGACACCGAAGGCTGAAGATTATTCCGTCGTTCCGGGATCGTTGGGCCCCCGCCGTGATTTTCGCATCAGCGTCGGGTTGCGCGAGGGCTGGGACGCCGAGGGGCGCGTCTTCGACGTGTCGGAAGCCGTTCGCACCGCCCGCGCCTGGATGAAACGCCGCCTCGAAGCCGGCCAGCCCGCTCTGTCGGGCATGTTCACCCGGGCAGAAGTCACCTATGCGTGGCCGCGCCCCGATGGGACAGTGGGCTCGGACCGCGAACCCGTGGCGCTGTTCACCGGCGAAGCGGTCCATTTGTATCTCGGCCATCTGCCCGACGAGACCATCGAGGCGATGTTGAACGAGCTGTCGATAGAGCTAGGCGCTGCGCTTGGGCAGGAGCGCATCTATGTAGCGTTCGCTGACCGGACGTGGATTCTGGATGCAGGCGAGAGATGGAGATAGAGGTTCGCTTTGCCGTTGAAGTTCGATCGACGGAGTTCTCCAGATGCAAGCCTTGACCTGCGATCTGTGACAGGACAGTTTCGGACCTGACGGACCACCGTCCAGCGAAGACTGGACGCGCGATGAAAACAACAACCGGAGAAAATGCCGTGACCAATTCCGCGACCGCACCGCTGCCCGCCTCTGTCCTCGAAGCGCTGGCGCGTTACGACACGCCGACGATCTGCAATGCCATGGAAATCATCGCACCCGAGCGCAGGCTGATCGGATATACCACCAAGCCGCTGGTCTGCCCGTTTCCCGACCTGCCGCCGATCGTCGGCTATGCGCGCACGGTGACGATCCGCTCGGTGCTGGCCTCCGGCCTGTCGGTAGCCGAACAGCAGGCGCGTCGAACTGCCTATTACGAATATGTCGGTACCGGTCACGGCCCGCGCATCAGCGTGATTCAGGACATCGACGGCACCGACGTCGGCTACGGCGCGTTCTGGGGCGAAGTTCAAAGCGCGGTCCACAAGGCGCTCGGCTGTCTCGGCGTGGTCACCGACGGATCGATCCGAGACATTCCGCAATGGGCCCCGGGCTTTCAGGCGCTGGCAGGCTCGATTGGACCGTCTCATGCCTATGTTCATGCCGATAGTTTCGGCGGCGAAGTGCGAGTGGCCGGCATGACCGTGCGGTCCGGCGACCTGATCCATGCCGACCGCCACGGCGCCATCGTGATCCCGTTCGACCTGGCGGCGAAATTGCCCGACGCGTCCGAGCTCTGCGGCCGTCGCGAGACTCCGATCCTTGAAATCGCGCGAGCCAAGGATTTTTCGCTCGAAAAACTCAAGGCGGCGCTGGCGCGCTCGGCCGAAATTCATTGATCGCGGATACCGGAGCGCCTGATGAAGATGGACGGTAAGACGATCCTGATCACGGGCTCGACCGATGGCGTCGGCCGCTATGTCGCTGCAAAACTCGCCGCGGCCGGCGCGAAAGTGCTAGTGCATGGCCGCGACCGGGAGCGGGCGACGGCCCTTGTCGAGGAGATCAGGCGGCAAGGGCACGGGGAGGCGGTGTTCTATCCGGCGGACCTGTCGTCATTGGCCGAAACGAGGCGGCTCGGGGAAGCCGTGCTGGCCGATCATCAACGCCTCGACCTCCTCATCAGCAATGCCGGAATCGGATCGCGCAGCCTGGGCGGTGGCCGGCAAACCAGCGCGGACGGTCACGAGCTGCGCTTCGCGGTGAACTATCTGTCCGGCTTCCTGCTGGCTTACCTGTTGCTTCCGGTATTGAAAGCGAGTGCGCCCTCGCGCATCGTGAATGTCGCCTCACTCGGCCAGCATCCGCTCGATTTCGACAATGTGATGCTGACGAAAGGATATGACGGCACGCGCGCCTATGCCCAGAGCAAGCTTGCCCAGATCATGTTCACGATCGATCTGGCCGGCGAGCTCGAAGGATCCGGTGTGACGGTGAACTCGCTGCATCCCGCCACCTACATGAACACCACGATGGTGCGGGAAGGCGGCATCACGCCGATCAGCACCGTCGAACAAGGCGGCGAAGCCATCCTGCATCTTGCCGTCGGCGAAGACATGTCCGGCAAGACCGGGCTGTTCTTCAACGGCATGGCGCAGGCAAAAGCCAATGCACAGGCCTATGACGCCGCCGCCCGCAAGCAACTGCGTGCACTCAGTCTTGAATTGACCGGCTTGAACTGATCAGCTCATAGCTGGAGCATGCTTCAACTGAGTTGAAACATGCTCCAGCGTTATCTTTTTGTTTGAGCATGATCTTTTCGGAAAACCGGCTTCCACTTTTCCGGATCATGCTCTAGCGCGACAGCACGATGACCTGGCCGGACGCGGCCTTGCCTTCAAACCGGCTGGCTCCCGCTTGCGGCAATTGCGCCAGCGTCTGCGCGTTATGATCGCGGATCACGAGGCCAGCGTCCTCGAACGTCCATTTGCGGCTGGTGAAGAAGTTGAACGGGCAGCCGCCGCCGGGCGCCATGCTGCCCTCGGTGGCGTCCTGCGCGGCGCCCAGCGTGACGCTGCATGATCCGGCGCCAGGCGATGACAGCGTCCAGCGGCCGGCAAGGTTGGAAGGCGGCGCGACGCGGCCGGTGGCCGGCGCGGCATTGGCCGGCGATCCCGCCGGTGCCGCGTTGTCGAGGGCCGCAAAGCGCTCGTTACCGCAACCGGCAAGCAGCGCCGCGCAGGCCATCACGGCGGAGCTGGTAATCTTGCGAAGGTTCATCCGATGCTGCCGACAAGGTAGCGTGAGCTGCGACTATGGTTAGCAGAGTATTGAAGATGTGTCAGGACTGCCCTGGATTGGCCCGTTTCGAAACCTGGCAGCGTCTGGCAAGCAGCGAAAGCGCCTTTCGCGACCGCGTCGTCGCTTAAGCTTTACGGGTCTTTAATGGCGCGGACCTAGGGTGTGAGGGCAATGCTTAGAACGAGCAATGCCGCCGGCCAGGACGGTCGGACGCTCGCCCAGGCGCCGGAGCTTTTTCCATGGACATCACAACGAGCGTTGGCCTGATCGCGGGCATCATCGTCGTGGCCTTGATGATTTTCATGGGCGGCGATCTGCACATGTTCATCTCAGAACATGCCATGATCATCATCTTCGGCGGGTCGATCTCGGCGACGCTGATCCGCTTTCCGCTCAGTGCGATCCTCCACGGTTTGCCGCTCGGAGCCAAGTTTGCATTCACGATGAGCCGGCTGTCGGCGCGCGACCTCGTCGACGAACTGGCGCGCATCGCGGAAATCGCCCGCAAGCAGGGTCCGGTCGGCCTGGAAAAGGTCGAGACCGACGAGCCGTTCCTCGCCAAGGGAATTCGCTATGTAGCGGACGGCTACGACCTCGAATTCATCCGCGATAATCTCGAGCGCGACCGCGACAATTTCCTGATGCATCTGGACGAAGGCAGCAAGATCTACCGGGCCATCGGCGACTGCGCGCCGGCGTTCGGCATGATCGGCACCCTGATAGGCATGGTGCAGATGTTCGCCAACATGACCGATCCTTCCAAGCTCGGCCCGTTCATGGCGACGGCGCTGCTGGCGACGCTGTACGGCGCGCTGGTGGCGAACTTGTTCTGTCTGCCGATCGCCGACAAGCTGCACGGCAAGAAGATCGACGAAGAGACCAATCGCACGTTGATCATCGACGGCATTCTGATGATCCGGGATTCCAAGTCTCCGACGCTGGTGCGGGAAATGCTGCTGGCCTATCTGCCGGAGAAGCATCGCCACGAAGAGGGTGAGCCGGTCCCGGCGTAAGCCGACGGCGGTCTGGACAGCACCCAATGGCCAAGAAAAAGAAAGCTGAGGAGCACGCGGGCGGGCACGGATGGTTCGTCACGTTCGCCGACCTCATGGGCCTGATGATGAGCTTCTTCGTGATGCTCGTCGCGTTCTCGACCCAGGATACCGCCAAACTGAAAATCGTCGCCGGTTCGATGCGCGATGCATTCGGCGTGCAATCCGAATCGCGCTTCTCGGGCGTGATCGAGTCTGACGGCATGCCCACACGGGGCAAGCTCCGCAACACCGCCAACGTCGTGCCCCAGGAAGCATCGAGCACCCCGAGCCCCGATGAAAACGGTCGGGATCTGATCACCGGTGCGCGACTCAAAAAGGACCGCGCATTTGCGCTCGCCTCGGCGTCGCTGCGCCAGGCGTTGCAGGACATGCCGGAGCTCACCGAGATTTCCAAGAACATCATGTTCGAGGAAACCAAGGAAGGCCTCAATCTCGAAATCGTCGACCAGGATGGTCGCTCGATGTTCGCCGACGGCTCCAAGGTACCTTATGAACGCACGCGGCTCCTGATTCAGAGGCTTGCGGCGCCGCTGAAGGCGACACCGCTGCGTGTCGCGATCGTCGGTCATACCGCGGCCGGCTTTGTGCCGTCGCGAAGCGAGTATGACGCTTTCGATCTGTCGAGCGACCGCGCCAATGTGGTGCGCCAGATCCTGGAGCGGGAGGGATTGCCGCCGAGCCATGTTGCCGCCGTTTCCGGCAAGGCCGACAGCACGCCGTTGTTTCCCGACGATCCCTCGATGGCCGCCAATCGGCGCGTCACCATCACTTTGATGCGCGAAGATCCGCCGTTGCCGCCGAACTTCAAGCCTTAGAAGCGAGCCGCAAAGGTGTGTCCGCGGATTTGATCGGGCATGGGACTCACCTGTTCCTCGACCGCGCTTCTAAAATGTAAAACCGCGCATGATCTTATCGCCTACGCCGTCCGAGCCTCGCCGATATTAGGTATTATTATACCTCAGATCGGAAGTTGTACGACAAATTATATGACAGTGAGCAAGTGGGTTTTTGTCGGCGGTGGTATAGTTCAGCGCTTGACGGGCGATGTTCGACACCCTAGCCCGGATCGAAATCACCGGTAGGGCGTTCTTCATCACCATGGCCGTCAGCGACACATCAACCGAAGCCCACGCCGAGGCGCCGGTAACCACCGGCTTTTGGGCGCTGACGCTCGGAAGTATCGGCGTGGTCTTCGGCGATATCGGCACTTCGCCGCTATACGCCTTTCGCGAGGCGGTCACGGGCGCTGCACACCACGACGAGCCGGTCACACGGGCCATCGTGCTCGGCGTGTTGTCGTTGATCCTGTGGGCGCTGTTCATCGTCGTGACCGCCAAATACGTGCTGCTGCTGCTGCGCGCCGACAACAATGGCGAGGGCGGCACGCTTTCGCTGATGGCGCTGGGCCAGCGCGCCCTGGGGCGCCGGAGCTGGCCGCTGATGGCGCTGGGGGTGATCGGGGCCTCGATGTTCATCGGCGATTCCATGATCACGCCGGCGATTTCGGTGCTCTCCGCGGTCGAAGGTCTCAAGCTCGCCGCGCCGGCACTGGAGCATTATGTGGTGCCGCTGACGATCGTCATTCTCGTCGTGCTTTTTTCCGTGCAAAGCGGCGGAACGGCCAGGGTGGCATCGGCTTTCGGGCCGGTCATGATCGTGTGGTTCAGCGTCATTGCGGTGATGGGTCTGATCCACATCAGCGACGATCCATCGGTGCTTGCCGCGATCAATCCCTGGTACGGCATTCACTTCCTGCTGTCGCACGGCACCGTCGGGCTGGTGACGCTGGGGGCGGTGTTTCTGGCGGTGACCGGCGGTGAAGCGCTCTACGCCGATCTCGGACACTTCGGACGCAAGCCAATCCAGGCCGGGTGGATATTTTTCGTATTGCCGTCGCTATTGATCAATTATTTCGGTCAGGGCGCGCTGGTGCTGTCCAATCCCGCGGCCATCGAGAGTCCGTTCTACCGGATGGTGCCCGACAACATTCTGTTGCCGTTGATCGTGCTGGCCACCGCGGCCACGGTGATCGCCAGTCAGGCGGTGATCACGGGGGCGTATTCGCTGGTCCGACAGGCCGTGCAACTCGGCCTGTTGCCGCGCTTCGAGGTTCGCTTCACCTCGGAAAGCCATGCCGGGCAGATTTACCTGCCGCGGGTGAACCGGCTTTTGCTGATCGGCGTGCTGATGCTGGTGCTGTTGTTCCGCACCTCGAGCGGGCTGGCCTCCGCCTACGGCATCGCGGTGTCGACCACCATGGTCGCCGACGGCATCATGGGCTTTGTCGTGATCTGGAAATTGTGGAATTGGCGTGCGGCGACAGCCGCAGCGGTGATACTTCCCTTCGTCGTCGTCGACATGACCTTCCTGAGCGCCAATCTCCTGAAGCTGCTGGAAGGCGCCTGGGTGCCGTTGCTGTTCGGTTTCACCATGGCGATCGTGATCTGGACCTGGCGGCGGGGCGCGGCGATCCTGATCGCCAAGACCCGGCGCATCGAGGTGCCGCTCAAGGATCTCATCAAGAGCCTGGAAAAGCGCCCACCCCACATCGTCAAGGGCACGGCGGTATTCCTCACCAGCGATCCCAATTTCGTGCCGACCGCGCTGCTGCATAATCTCAAGCACAACAAGGTGCTGCACGAACACAATGTGATCCTGACCATCGAAACCGCGCAGACGCCGCGCGTCGATCTCGCCGAGCGCGTTCGGATGGAAAACATCAGCGATAAATTCTCCACGGTCCGCTTGCGCTTCGGCTTCATGGAATCGCCGAACGTTCCGCGAGCCTTGGTCATCGCGCGAAAACTCGGCTGGCAATTCGACATCATGGCGACGTCGTTTTTCGTCTCGCGACGCTCGCTGAAACCGTCCGCCCAATCCGGAATGCCGCTATGGCAGGATCACCTGTTCATCGGGCTCAGCCGGTCGGCGAACGACGCCACCGATTATTTCCAGATCCCCACCGGCCGGGTGGTGGAGGTCGGGACCCAGGTGACCATTTAAGTTTCGACCGACCGCCTGAGGTCTGTTTTAACCAGTCATGCATCTGTCGCATATCTGTGGCCCAACATCATGATAGGTCCCCGTCGCCGCGCGGGCTTATAAGCCGCCCCTCGCTTTGCCATTGTGCAGTGCAACTTCGGGATCCTCGTTCATGATAAGCGCCGTCGCAAGCCCCGCCGCGGAAACGCCGGCGTCCAATGGACATGGCAACGCGCATTCGACCGCAGGCTTCAAATCGCTGATGCTGGGCAGCATCGGTGTCGTCTATGGCGACATCGGCACCAGCCCGTTGTACGCGCTGCGTGAGGCGGTTACCGCGGCCGGCGGCGGTACGGGAAGCGTCAACCCGCAGGCGGTGCTGGGCGTTCTGTCGCTGATCCTGTGGGCGCTCATCGTGGTGGTGACGCTGAAATATGTCCTGATCCTGCTGCGCGCGGACAATAACGGCGAAGGCGGTACCCTGGCACTGATGGCGCTGGCCCAGCGCGCGGTCGGCTCCGGCGGCGCCGCCATCGTTTTGCTCGGGATCATCAGCGGCGCGCTGTTTTACGGCGACGCGGTCATCACCCCGGCGCTCTCGGTGCTTTCCGCCATCGAAGGCATCACGCTGGTGACCGCGGCGTTCGAGCCCTATGTGGTGCCGCTGACGGTGATCATCCTGCTGGTGCTGTTCGCGGTGCAGTCGCGCGGCACGGCGCGGGTCGCCGCTTTTTTCGGACCGGTGATGTGTGTCTGGTTCGCCGTGATCGCGATCGCGGCGTTGCCGCAGATTGCACGCCAGCCGGAAGTGCTGTTCGCACTGAACCCGCTTTATGCCGTATCTTTCATGATCCACCACGGCGTCATTGGATTCGTCACGCTGGGCGCGGTGTTTCTCGCGGTCACCGGTGCCGAGGCGCTCTATGCCGATCTCGGCCATTTCGGCAAGCGCCCGATCCAGGCGGCGTGGCTCGCGATCGTGTTGCCTTCGCTGGCGCTGAACTATCTGGGGCAGGGTGCGCTGGTGATTGCCGACCCCGCGGCGATCAAAAATCCGTTCTTCCTGATGTTTCCGGACTGGGCATTGTGGCCGATGGTGGGCCTTGCCACCGCCGCGACCGTAATTGCGAGCCAGGCCGTGATTACCGGCGCCTATTCCCTGACCCGCCAGGCCATTCAACTCGGGCTGCTGCCGCGATTTGAAATTCGCCACACCTCCGAGGCGCATTCCGGTCAGATCTACATTCCCCGCGTCAACATGCTGCTGCTGATCAGCGTGGTTCTGCTGGTGTTGCTGTTCCGCTCGGCCAGCGCGCTGGCATCGGCCTATGGCATCTCCGTGACCGGGACCATGGTGGTCACGGCGATGATGGGCTTTGTCGTGATCTGGCGCGTCTGGAAATGGTCGCCGTTCGTCGCCGCAGCACTGATTGCACCGTTCCTGCTGCTCGACCTCACATTCCTTGCCGCCAACCTGCTGAAAGTATTTGAAGGCGGCTGGGTGCCGCTGGCGCTCGGCGCCGTGGTCATGCTGCTGATGTATACGTGGCGCCGCGGCAGCCGGTTGCTGTTCGAGAAATCGCGCAAGCTGGAGTTCCCGCTGGCGGATCTGGTGGCGATGCTGGAAAAACGCCCGCCACAGCGCGTGTCCGGCACCGCCGTATTCCTGACCAGCGATCCGGCCAGCGCGCCGACTGCGCTGATGCATAGTCTGAAACACTACAAAGTGCTGCATGAGAAGAACGTTATTCTCACCATCGAGACGGCTCCGACGCCGCGGATCGACCCAAGCGAGCGGGTGCGGCTCGAGGAGATCAGCGCGACCTTCTCCAAGGTGACGCTGCGCTTCGGATTCATGGAATCGCCCAATGTGCCGAAGGCGCTGGCGATCGCCCGCAAGCTGGGCTGGCAGTTCGACATCATGGCGACATCGTTCTTCCTGTCGCGCCGCGCGCTAAAGCCGGCCGCGCATTCCGGCATGCCGCGCTGGCAGGACCATCTCTTCATCGCGCTCAGCCGCACCGCCAATGACGCCACCGACTATTTCCAGATTCCGACCGGGCGGGTCGTCGAAGTCGGAACGCAAGTTACGGTTTAGGCCATCATCAAATTTTTCCCGGCGCTTGATTTTCAGCGCGCCAGAGGCGACGTTGGCTTCCGAGAGCAGCGCAAAACAGGCGTTGAATGGGCCGGATAACGGCGCGGTGGGAGGTCTTGGTGACGGGTCAGGCATATAGCGTTCACGATTTGACGCCGGAAGACGTATCGAAGGGGATCGACGAGGGACGGTACCTCCTGGTCGACGTCCGCGAGCCGAATGAAGTGGCGGTGGAGGCGTATCCGAACGCCGTCGTGGTGCCGCTTTCCGGCTTCGATCCCCAGGACATTCCGGATCCCGGGGCCAAGCAGGTGGTGTTCGCCTGCCGTTCGGGAAAGCGCTCGGTGACGGCGTCGCTGGCCGCGCAGGCCGACGGGCTCGCCTACGACAAGCATCTCGCCGGCGGCATGCTGGGATGGAAGGCCGCGGGCTTGCCCACCAGGGCTGGCGGTTGATCCGCCCATGCATTCCATGAACAAGGTGTTCGCCAACCTTCCCGTCACGATTTTCGAGGCGATGTCGCAGCTCGCGCGCGACAACAACGCCATCAATCTCGGCCAGGGCTTTCCCGACGATCCCGGCCCGGAGGATATTCGTCGCGCCGCGGCGGACGCGGTTCTTGACGGTTACAACCAGTATCCGTCGATGATGGGCATCCCGGAACTGCGGCAGGCGATTGCCACCCATTATGCGCACTGGCACGACGTCACGCTCGATCCGATGACCGAAGTGATGGTCACCTCGGGTGGAACCGAAGCGCTGACCAGCGCGATCCTGGCGGTGGTGGAGCCGGGCGACGAAGTGGTGGTGTTCCAGCCGGTGTATGATTCCTATTTGCCGATCATCCGCCAGGCCGGCGGCATTCCGCGGCTGGTGCGGCTGGAGCCGCCGCATTGGCGGCTGACCGAAGAGGCGCTGCGCGCCGTCTTTACCCCCAAGACCAAAGCGGTTCTGTTCAATAATCCGCTCAATCCCGCCGCCGTGGTTTACCCGCGCGAAGACCTTGAATTGCTGGCGCGGTTTTGCCAGGAGTTCGACTCGATCGCGATTTGCGACGAGGTCTGGGAGCACGTGACGTTCGACGGTCTTTCGCACATTCCGTTGATCACGATTCCGGGGATGCGGGATCGCACCATCAAGATCGGCTCGGCGGGCAAGATTTTTTCGCTGACCGGCTGGAAGATCGGCTTTGTCTGCGCCGCGCCGCCGCTGCTGCGGGTGACGGCGAAGGTGCATCAGTTCCTGACCTTCACCACGGCGCCCAATCTTCAGGTCGCGGTCGCGTATGGTCTCGGAAAATCCGACGATTTCTTCTTGGGCATGCGCAGGGACCTGGCGCGGAGCCGGGACCGTCTCACACAGGGTTTGGAAAGCATCGGGTTTCCGGTCTTGAAATCGCAAGGGACCTATTTCCTCACCGTCGATCTTTCGCCGCTCGGTCTCAACGAAACCGATGAGGCGTTTTGCCGGCGCATCGTCACCGACTACAAAGTGGCGGCGATACCGGTTTCGGCATTTTACGAGGACGATCCGGTGACCTCGGTGGTACGTTTTTGTTTTGCCAAGAAAGACGCAACGCTCGACAGCGCGCTGGAACGGCTGTCGGACGCGGTGCACCGCCGGTAGAGCGGGATGACTTATCTTCGAATCGTCATCCCACTCTACCGATCTTGTTTGAGCATGATCTTTTCGGAAAACCGGCATCCACTTTTCCGGATCATGCTGTAGAGGAGGCCAGCGATGGGCGGGGGGGACGGCCGGTTTCGATGGGTTGTTGTGTTCGCGGCCTGCCTCGGTGCAATGCAGCTGCAACCGGCGCAAGCGCAGGAACGCACGGTCAATTTCTACAACTGGTCGAACTACATGGCGCCGGGGGTGCTGGAGGACTTCACCAGGGAAACCGGCATCAAGGTGGTCTACGACACCTTCGATGCCAACGAGACGCTGGAGACGCGGCTCCTGGCCGGAAAATCCGGCTACGATGTCGTGGTGCCGACGGCCTATTTTCTGCAGCGCCAGATCGCGGCGAATATTTTCCAGAAGCTCGACAAGGCGAAGCTGCCGAACCTCGCCAATGCGTGGTCGGCCGTCACCGGCCGCCTCGCGGTCTATGATCCCGGCAATCAATATGCCGCCAACTACATGTGGGGCACCACCGGCATCGGCTACAACGTCAAGAGCCTGCAAGCCATTCTTGGGCCCGACGCGAAAATCGACAGCTGGGATATCGTCTTCAAGCCGGAGAACCTGGCAAAATTCAAGGATTGCGGCATTCACATGCTGGATTCCGCCGATGACATCCTGCCGGCGGCCTTGAGCTATCTCGGCCTCGACCCGAACTCGACCAAACAGCCCGATCTCGAAAAGGCCACGGCGCTGGTCAGCAAGGTCAGGCCCTATGTCCGGAAATTTCATTCCTCCGAATATCTGAGCGCGCTGGCCACCGGCGAGATCTGTTTCGTGGTGGGCTGGTCCGGCGACATCAAGCAGGCGCAAAGCCGCGCGGCCGAAGCCAAGAACGGCGTCGAGATCGGCTATGCGATCCCGAAGGAGGGCGCGCAGATGTTCTTCGACAATCTGGCGATCCCGGCGGATGCGAAGAACGTCACCGAGGCCTATGCGCTGATCAACTATCTCTACCGGCCGGAAGTCGCGGCGAAGAACTCGGATTTTCTGTCCTACGCCAATGGCAATCTGGCGAGCCAGAAGCTGATCGATCCAAAGATCTTCAACGACAAGACCGTCTACCCCGATGACGAAACCCTCAAGCGGCTGTTCGTCATCACCGCGCGCGATCCGGCGACGCAACGCGTCATCAACCGGCTGTGGACCAGGGTGAAGACGGGCAGGTAGGCGGTCGTAGCCCGGATGAGCGCAGCGATATCCGGGACGGTCTTCCCGCATGTCGCTGCGCTCATGCGGGCTACAGTTTTTCCCCGAATCCGCAAGAATGGCCGACCTCATCCTGGATGAGGGCTTACCTCGCGTCTGCGGCTTACTACCGCCAGCGGCGGTGCAGCCACAGCCACTGGTCGGGGTATTCGCGAATCCATCCCTCGAGTACCGAGGTGATCGCCTGCATGGTGCCCTGCACGTCGATCTGTCCCGCGGCATCGCGGACCGGTGCGATTTCCTCGGACAGCTCTGCGCGAAAGCGATGGCCGGGCAGGCGGATGATCCGGACGCCGTGAATCGGGCATTCGATCTGACGCAGCAGCCGGGCCAGCATCGGATTGGCCTTGGTCTTGCGGCCGAAGAACGTCACTTCGACGCCATTGGTAAAATACTGGTCGACCAGCATGGCGACGTGCTGGCCGTTTTGCAGGGCCTGCGCCAGTTTCAGCGGCGCGTCATGGCTGGCCGGGATCAGCGTGCCCATCTTCACCGCGCGCATCTCCTGGATGATGCGGTCGGCAGAGGCGATGTTGGGCCGGCGATACAGCACGGCGGCATCGAGCCCGTGGGCGACCGCTGCCAGCGCCGGCAGCTCCCAGTTGCCCAGATGGCTTGCAAAGATCAGCGCCGGCTTGCCGTCGCCGCGCAACTGCTCAAACAGCTCGGCGCTGCGTGCTCCGAATTCGATGCGACTGTCTTGCGGGTGCTCCGGATCGTAATCCCAGATATGATCGAGATGAGCGAATTCGGCGCCGATCCGTCCGAGATTGTCCCATACGCCGGCGAGAATGGTCTCGATCTCTTCGGGGGACTTTTCGGGAAACGCCGCGGTCAGATTGGCGCGGCCGATCCGCTGCTCGCGCAGCATCGGTCCGATCCAGCGCGCGATGCGGCCGAACCGGTTGGCGGTCTTGACCGGGTCGAAATACCGGGTGGTTCGCAACAGTGCGATCGTCAGCGCGCCGATCGCTGCTTCGCCCAGTGGTTTGGTCGCATCGCGAATGCGGGCCCTGGTGCGAAGCAGCAGGCGGCGCATCAGAGATAAACGATGATCTTGCCGAACACCTGGCGGCTTTCCATGCGCTTGAGCGCCGGGGCGACATCGTCGATCGGCACCTCGGTGTCGATCACCGGGTGCATGCCACCCGCCATCTTGTCGAGGCTCTCGGCGATGTTGCGCATCGTGGCGCCGAACGAGCCGAAGATGTGATACTGCTGCTGGAACAATTGCATCAGGTTGAATGTCACGGTCGGTCCGGAGGTCGAACCGCAGGTGACCAGCCGGCCGCCGCGCTTGAGCGTCAGCAGCGAGCCGTTGAACGTGTCGGCACCGACATGCTCGAACACCACGTCGACGCCTTTCTTCTTGGTGATCTTGCGGGTTTCGTGTTCGAACCGATCCTTGCGATAGTTGATGATGTGATCGGCACCGAGCGCCTTGACGCCCTCGATCTTGGAATCGTCGCCGACGGTGGTGATGACCGTGCAGCCGAGCGCTTTCGCCATCAGGATGGCGACGGTGCCGATGCCGGAACCGCCGGCATGCACCAGAATGGTTTCGCCGGGCTGCAGCTTGGCATTGTCGAACAACATGTGCTGCACGGTCGAGAACGCGATCGGCGCACAGGCGGCGTTGCGTGCATTGACGCCGTCGGGCACCGGGATCACCAGCCGCTCCGACAGGTTCAAAAGCTCGCGGGCGAAACCGTCGACATGGAAACCCATGATGCCCGCGACGTTTTCGCAAAGATTGTCGCGGCCTTCCCGGCAGGCGCGGCAAACCCCGCAGGTCAGCGCGCCATACATCACCACCGGCTGGCCCGGCTTGAAGCGGGTGACGCCTTCTCCAACCGCCGCGATCTCGCCGGAGGCTTCGGCGCCGACGACCAGCGGCAGCTTGCGCTTGGCGAACGCCATGCCGCGATAGCCCCAGACGTCGATGTGATTGAGCGCAACCGCCTTGACGCGAATCTGCACCTCGCCGGCGGCCGGCGGCGGCGGCGGCGGCGCATCCACGACGACCAGTTGGCGATCGGCAACGAGAGTGAGCGCACGCATGGTATCGTGTCCCCGGAGGTAAGGTGATGTCTGAACGATTCCGTATCGCCGGTTAACGCTGTCGCGTCAACCGCCGACCTCGGTATCGGCGCGATGCCGGTTAAATCGGCTCGAGGGTCAGGATCAGCGAAGCGTTCTGGCCGCCGAAGCCGAACGAATTCGACATCACGGCGGTGACGCGCGCATCGCGGGCGGTGTTGGGAACCACGTCGAACGGAATAGCCGGATCGGGAACGTCATAATTGATGGTCGGCGGTATCCGCTGATGGGCCAGCGTCAGCAGCGAGAATACCGCTTCGACCGCGCCGGCCGCGGACAGCGTATGACCGACCATGGACTTGTTGGATGACACCGGAACCTGTTTGGCGCGTTCGCCGAACACGGTGGAGATGCCAAGATATTCCATCTTGTCGTTCTCCGGCGTCCCGGTGCCATGCGCGTTGATGTAATCGACCGCCGCCGGCGGCAGCCCGGCATCGGCCAGGGCATTGCGCATGCAGGCCATGATCGGCTTGCCGTCCGGCGAGGACCGCGTGCGGTGGAAGCCGTCCGCCTGCTCGCCGCAGCCTTCCACGACGCCCAGGATCTTGGCGCCGCGCGCCTTCGCATGCGCCAGACTCTCCAGTACCAGCGCGCCGGCGCCCTCCGCCA
>JAQGJF010000355.1 GCA_028290765.1 Tardiphaga sp. | reverse complement strand
GCAGATGTGGTGGGTGCATGCGTCGATCGCAACCGGCGTCATGATCCAATGGTCTCGTTGAGTCGCGCTTGGACCGCTCTCTTGCCGCGCGCCCGGACTTTCGCCTGCCCGAATACGGCGGCCAGATCCGGCGCCGCAACCGGCTCGCCTTCGAAGCGCAAACGCTCTTCGACATGCAGGAAGTGATGGCGTGAGACCTCCATTGCCCGCGTGGCATCGCGCGACCGCAATGCCTCGACGATCATGGCGTGTTCGTCCACGCCACAGACCGACTGCGCCGCCTCCTCATAGACCGAGACCATCACCGAGGAGCGGCTGAGCAGATCGCGCAGAAATCGCGACAGATCCGGATTGCCGAGCCTGTCGACCAGAAGAAGGTGAAACGCGCCGGACAGTTTGACCGACGCCGCACGGTCGCCGCGATCGGCGGCCAGGCGCTCCTCCGCGAGATGGGCATCGAGACGGGCCAGGAATGCATCGTCCATGATCTCGACGAGTTGCCGGACAATGCCGGCTTCGAGAATGCGGTGCGCCTCATACACGCTGCGGACGTCTTCGAGCGTCGGGCGCGGCACGTGGGCGCCACGGTTCGGAATCATCTCCAGCCGCCGCTCCGCGCCCAGCCGATGCAGCACCTTGCGGATACGCTCGCGCGAAACCGCGAAAATCTCGGCGAGCGGCTGTTCGGCGAGCTTGGTCCCGGCCTTCAGCTTGCCTTCCAGGATGGCGCGAAAGATCGCGTCATAGACCGCCTGGTCGGCTTTCGGGTCGGCTTTGGCGGTACGGCGCTTCGGTTGGGTCGTATTCATAGGGTTACCAATTAGGAGGAATTTCTGAGCACAGTCACCCCCAAATAATGTGCACATTTTTAGGATTGCCGGTCCGATCGGTTGCACATTATCTTATTATCTATATGATATGTTTATGTAATACAAGATTGTGCACATTTGGCACGAGGTTTGCTCTGTCTCCAGGTGGCATTACGCTCAACCATTGGAGAGGGAAAAATGGCCGACAGATCTCTATCCCGACGCAGCATCCTGAGGGCCGGCGGCGCCGTCGCCGCAACATTTGGCATGCCGGCTATCCTGCGCGCCGCGCCGCAGGAGATCGTCATCGGCGGCCCGGCGGGGGCCGCGAAATACTTCAACGCCGATCTCTTCCCGGTGATCGAGAAGAAGCTCGACATCAAGGTGCTGTACGAAGGTACCAATTCGCTGACCAATTTGCAGAAGATGAAGGCCGACAAGGCAAGCCCGAAGATCTCCGTCGTCATCATGGACGACCCGGTCATGCTTCCCGCCGCCGCCGAGGAACTCATTGCGCCGATCTCGGCCAAGACCGTTCCGAACCTGGCCAACCTGGTCGACGGCGCCGTGCATCAGGACGGCATGTGGGCCAACTACCAAAAGCCCTGGGCCGGGATTGCCTATTCGACCAAGCGCATGAAGACGCCGCCGAAGAGCTGGGCCGATATCTGGGATCCGCAATTCGCCCAGAAGATCATCGTGCCGTCGCTGTCCAACACCGAGGGGTTCTGGACCCTGCTCGCCGCCGCCCGTCTCGAAACCGGCAAGCCCTACAAGGAGGCGCAATACGAGATCGACGCCGCGTTCAAGAAGCTGAAGAGCCTGAAGCCCAATCTGCTCAACGTCTATGCCAATGCGCCGCAAGCCATCAACCTGATGGAACAAGGCGAAGCCTGGATGATCGCGGGGCAGTTTTCGGCCTACACGCTGATCCGCAAGGCCGACGGTTCGCCGGTCGATCTCGCGGTGCCGGCGGATGGCGGCTTCGCGATGCCGTCCGGCATTGCCAAGGTGAAGGGCGCGCCGGCCGGCGACATGGCCGACACAGTGATCAACGAATTCCTCAGTCCCGCCGCTCAGACCATCCTGGCCGACAAGGCCTTTGTCGCGCCGACCAACAAGGCGACACCGAAACCGGCGAATTTTCCCGACAGCGCGTCGCTGTTCGCGCCGGACTGGGCCTTTTTCGCCAAGGAGCGCGCCGGCTGGGTCGATCGCTGGGCGAAAGAAATGTCATGACGACGGCTGCGGCGGACAAACCTCATCTCGTCATCGGCAACGTCTCGAAACGTTTCCACACCACGACGGTGCTCGACCGGATCGACCTGACCATCAAGCGCGGCGAGTTGGTCACGCTGCTGGGTCCGTCCGGATGCGGCAAGACGACGTTGCTCCGCGTCGTCGCCGGTCTCACCCAGCCCGACCATGGCCAGGTCGAACTGGCCGGCCGCGCCATCACCAATGTGCCGCCGCATCGGCGCAATGTCGGGGTGGTGTTCCAGAGCTACGCGCTGTTTCCGCATCTCAGCGTTGCCGGCAATGTCGCCTTCGGCCTGAAGGTACGCGGCCGCGAGCGATCGCAAATCGATGCCGCGGTTGTGCGCGCGCTGTCGCTGGTCAAGCTCGACCATCTCGCCGCGCGGCCGATTTCGGCGCTGTCGGGCGGGCAACAACAGCGCGTCGCTTTGGCCCGCGCCATCGCGGTCGAACCCGACGTGTTGCTGTTCGACGAAGCGCTGTCCGCGCTCGATCGCAAGCTGCGCGAGGAAATGCAGGTCGAATTGCGCCGGCTGCTGCAGGACATCGGCGCCACCGCCATCTTCGTCACCCACGACCAGGAAGAGGCGCTGACGATGTCGGATCGGGTGGCGGTCATGAACAAGGGCCGCATCGAGCAGCTCGCCGATCCGCGCACGATCTATACGCGGCCGGCCAGCCTGTTCGCGCTCGGCTTCGTCGGCCTGTCGACCCGGATCGCCGGCACCGTGGTCGGCTCCCGCGACGGCACGGTCGATGTCGAAACCAGCGTCGGAAAACTCTCGGCGATCGGCCAGTTCGTCGACGGGTCCCAGGTGATCGTCGCGGCCCGGCCGGAACAATTGCGGCCGGTTGGGGAATCCGGCGGCAATGCTGTCTCCGGCCGCGTCCACTCGGTGGTGTTTCAGGGATCGCGCACGCTGGTCGAGGTCGAGGCCGGACGCGGCGAGCGGCTGCTGGCCGAACTATCCGGACGCGAAGCCACCCTGCCCCGCGTCGCCGCCGAGATCCGCCGTGCCTGGCCGATGTCCGAAACGTTTGCTTTTCCCGCGGAGGTCCATGCATGACGTCCGTCGCGCTCGACCTGACCAAGCCGGCCAAAACCGTGGACCGGGAACGCGCCGTCGCGGTCGGGTTCTCGCTTCCCTCTTTGCTCATTCTGCTGGGTGTTTTTGCGTTGCCACTGGCGCTGCTGCTCGGCGTCAGCGTGATCGGGCCCGATGGGTTGACCCTGGCCAATTACAGCCGCCTGTTCGGAACGCCTTATTATCTCGGGATCATCTGGAATTCGCTGCGACTGGCATTGCTGACGACGCTGATCACGCTCGCGATCGGATTTCCGGCCTCCTTTGCCCTGGCCCGCGCCCGCGGCGCGGTGCGCTCGCTGCTGCTGGCCACGCTGTTCCTGCCGCTGGCCGCCAGCGTCATCGTCAAGGCATTTGCCTGGACCATCCTGCTGCGCAGCGATGGCATCGTGAACCAGACCTTGATCGCGCTCGGCATCATCCATGATCCGATCCGGATGATCTTCACCGAAACCGCGCTGATCGTAGGCTCCGTCAATATCTTCCTGCCGTTCATGATCCTGCCGATCTATGCGGTGGTCACCCAACTCGACTCCAGGCTTTCGGAAGCAGCCGCCACGCTCGGTGCCTCGCCGCTGGTCGCGTTCTGGCGCGTCACCGTGCCGCTGACCTTGCCGGGCATCATCGCCGGCGTCGCGCTGGTGTTCTCGCTGTCGGTTTCAGCCTATGTGGTGCCGACGCTTCTGATCGGGGAGCGTTACCCGACGCTGGCCACCACCATCGCCAAGGCCTATCTGCTGGCCCGCGAACCGGGCTTCGGCGCAGCCGCCGGCGTCACGCTGCTCGTGATCGCGATCATCATCGTGGCGCTGAGCGCGCGGCTCGGGCGCCAGGAGCGCGCGTCATGATCGCGCGCCTCGGCATCGCGCTGGCCTGGGTGATGGCGATCGGCGCCGCGCTGTTCCTGCTGGCTCCCCTCGTGGTGATCGCGGCGGCGAGTTTTTCGCCGACGCCGGTGTTCGACCTGCCGATCGACGGCGCCTCGCTGCGCTGGTACACCCGCGTCGGCAAGCTCGAGGGTTTTTGGCCCGCGCTGTCGCTGTCGATGCAGATTGCGCTGCTGTCGACCGCGATCTCGCTGGTGATCGGCACGCTCGCCGCCATCGCGATCACGCGCGGCAAACTGCCTGGCGCCGCCGCCTTTGCCACCGCGCTGGTCAGTCCGCTGATGATGCCCGGCCTCGTCCTGGGCGTCGCCTTGCTGCAATATTTCCGCGCCATCGGCTTTACGGCGACCTGGAGCGCGCTGCTGGTCGCCCATCTCGTGGTGACGCTGCCCTATGTCGCCAGGACGATGATCGCCGGACTGGCGCGATTCGATTTCACTTTGATCGAAGCCGCCCGGACGCTCGGCTGCACCTATCCCGGCAGTATCCTGCGCGTGATGGTGCCCGCGCTCGCGCCTTCGTTTCTGGTCGCCGGCCTGTTCAGCTTCCTGGCTTCCTTCGAC
>JAQGJF010000040.1 GCA_028290765.1 Tardiphaga sp. | reverse complement strand
TCTCCCAGAACGACAGCAGCCCCTGCGACGCCGAGCCGCCGATCACACACGGAATACCGACCGCGACCTGTCCCAGCGCTGCCGCCGAGACGCAGCCCAGCGCAATGGCGCCGACGCCGACCTGACCCCAGAAGTCCAGATTGCGGCGAGAATCCGAGCCCTTGGTCTTGATTTCATCGACCGCGGCGAGCGCATCCTTGCGGAGCGTTCCGAGCTGAACCGTGTCCGCGGCTTCCAGCACTTCGCCGAGCGGCACGGCCACCGCCTTCGGCTGTCGCGCCAGTTCGCCGCGGAGAAAGTCCCGCAACCCGGCATCACGCACCGCATAACTGGCCAGGGTATACCGCGCCATGCTGCCGACGGTGAGCTTGTCGAGCGTGTCGCGACTCTTCGACCAGGGCAGCATCAGGAGGATGCGCCGGATCGGCGCATGGTTGCCGGTCGCGAAATAATAGCCCCACAGCGTATCGAGCAGATCCTGGCTGTTGGCGAAATTGACTTTCGGGTGCAGCGCCTTGTCGTCCTTCGAAAACGGATTGCGGGTGAACGCACCGCTCATCTTGTCGAGAAAGCCGGGCTTCTGTTCTTCCAGCGGAATTTCATTGAGCGTCGGCAGCTTGCCGGAGAGGTAATCGTCGATCATGACCTTTCGCTCCGGCATGCGCGGAGCGACGCTGGTGAGCAACGTCTTCCACTCCGGCAATCCCGAATAGGCGATCGCCCGAACCACCACCCATTCGTCCTCCGCGGGCACGGGGAAAAAGCTCGCCACCAGCTGCCCGGCCCTGGCGGGATTGGCGCCGATAGCGCCCGCGATGAAGCCTAGATAGATCCCCGAATTTTCCGGGTCCTTGAAGGTCTGGGTCTTGAAAAGTACCCGCACCGCGGCCGGCACATGCGCCGGATCCGGCTTTGCCCGGTAATTGTAGATCCACTGCTGCACGATGTTGAGTGATGTGCCCGGATCGATGGCGGAATTTGCCGCGGCGGCAGGCCGCGCAACAAGCAGGGCGACGAGCGCAATCATGGCGTAGCGCATGGGTCCTCCTGGCACCGTTTGCGAACGGCGGTCCGTCGCGGCCAAGCTGTTTCAGGCTGTATGTTAGGCGGGCATTGGAGCGGTGCTGCGACCATTTTGGGAGCGCGCGGGTTCGGACTCGCGTCGAAATTATGTCGGGCGCGCCGGCCCGAAACTGACCTTGCGCGGGACATTTTTTCGCCCCTCGCCGGCTCTTGGATCGCGCCCTCGGTCGCGTCGGACAGGTAAGGAAGATGCAACGACAGTCGCGGATGAAAGCCACGTGGGCGCACGTGATTGCCGCAGTGCTTGTTTTCGTGGCTTCAAATCCAGTGATCGGAGATGAAGCCCGCGCGCCGTCGGCGGAATCGATTTCCGTGGAGGGCAACCGGCGGATCGAGGCCGCGACCGTACGCTCCTATTTTCAGACGACCGCCGGCGGAAGTCTCGACGACGCGGCGCTCGACGCCGGCCTGAAGGCGCTGCTCGCGACCGGCCTGTTCGAGACCGCCAGGATCGACCGCAACGGCGACCGGATCGTTGTCCGCGTGGTCGAAGCGCCGCTGCTCGGACGCGTCGCGTTCGAGGGCAACAGGAAAGTTCAGGACAAGGAGCTTACGGCCGCCATCCAGTCGAAACCGGGCGGCACGCTGCAGCGCGCGCTGGTGCAGGCAGATACAGAGCGGATCCGGGAAATCTACCACGGCTCGGGACGCGACGACGTCCGGATCGTGCCACAAACCGTCAGCCATGGCTCCGACCGGCTCGACCTCGTCTTCGAGATCACCGAAGGCGCGAAGACGACCGTCAAGGAGATCAGCTTCACCGGCAACCAGGCCTTCGGCCCGCGGCAACTCAAGGCCGTAATCAAGACCGGCGAGAGCAACATCCTGAGTTTCCTGTTGCACGACGATATCTACGATGCCGACCGGGTCGAGGCGGATCGCGAACTGCTCCGCCGCTTCTATCTCGGCAAAGGTTTTGCCGATGTCAGCGTGCCATCGGCGAGCGCCGAATATGATGACGGCAAGAAAGCATTTACGGTCCGCTTCACCATCGACGAAGGCCCAGCCTATCGTTTCGGCGAAACCAGCGTCGTCTCCAACGTTCCGGAACTGGATGGCAACGAGTTGCGACGACTGCTCGTCGTCCGCGAAGGCCGTGCCTTCGACAACACCGCTTTGGAAAAGTCGATCGACGCGATGAGCACCGAGCTGGCGAAGCGGGGCTTTCCCTTCGCGCAGGTCGTCCTGCACACCACGCGCGATGCCGAAGCGCGGAAAATCGGCGCCGGCTTCGTCATCGACAATGGGCCGCGAACCTATGTCGAGCGGATCGACATTCATGGCAACACGCGCACCCGCGACTACGCGATCCGCCGCGAATTCGATATCGCCGAAGGCGATCCCTACAACAAGACGCTGATCGACCGCGCCGAGCGGCACCTGAAGAATCTGAACTATTTCAAGACGGTCAAGATTGCCAACAAGCCCGGCTCGGCACCGGACCGCATCATTCTCGACGTCAACCTCGAAGAAGGATCGACCGGCGATTTTTCGGTTGCCGGCGGCTATTCGACGACGGACGGCTTGCTCGCCGAGGTCAAAATCGGCGATCACAACTTCATGGGCACTGGAGCCGACGTCAGGGCCGCGGTGAGTTACGGTCAATATACAAGAGGCGTCGACATCGCCGCCACCGAGCCGTTTACTTTCGGTACGCGGATTTCGGCCGGCATCGACATCTTCGCCAAGCAAAGCCTCAGTTCGAGCTATCAATCCTACGGCAGCGAAAGCTACGGCACGACCCTGCAGGTCGGCACCCCGCTCACCGAACAACTCGGCGTGCAGTGGCGCTACTCGATTTACAACCAGGCGGTCACGCTGGACCCCACGACCCTCGCCGCGGTGCCGTCACTACCGATCCAGCAGGCGGCGCTCGCGGGGCCTGCCTGGGTGTCCGCGGTCGGCGACACCGTCAGCTACAATACGCTCGACAACACCAAGGCGCCGACCAGCGGCTTCAACTCGCAACTCAAGCAGGATCTCGCGGGTCTCGGCGGCGACGTCAATTTCCTGCGCACCACCGAGGACCTTCGCTTCTATCATGCGCTCAGCAGCGACGTCGTCAGCATCGTTCACGCCCAGGGCGGCCTCATCACCGGCTGGGGCGGCAAGCAGGCGCCGCTGATCGACACGTTCTTCGGCGGCCCGCAACTGGTGCGCGGCTTTGCGCCCAACGGATTTGGTCCCCGCGACCTGACCCCGGGCAGCACCATGGATAATGTCGGCGGCAATATGTATTGGGCGACCAGTCTGGAACTGCAGAGCGCGATTCCGGGGATCCCGCAGGAATACGGGATCAAGGCGACCAGCTTCGTCGACGCCGGCAGTCTGTGGGGCTACCGCGGGCCGACAGCCTTCCCCGGCTCGACGCAGGCGATGCAACTGGCCAATTCCAATGTGGTGCGCTCGTCGGTCGGGGTCGGGCTGACCTGGGCTTCGCCGTTCGGCGCCCTGACCGTCGACTACGCCGTGCCGCTGACAAAGGCCGCGTACGATGTCGTTCAACCGCTTCGTTTTGGCGCCGGGCCGTTCTGAGCGAAGAGCGTTGACACCCATTCCTTGATGACGAAGTGACGGCCAGGAAAAACGCAACATCATCGCAGCGCACAAGAGAAACCCGTCACAATTTCAGTTCAGTTCCTGCTTCCCGCTCGCCCCGGCGTCGCGAAGTGCTAGAGTTGGGCGTTTCCTAAAGATCGAACGATACGGCGCGGGCCCCTCGCTTTCGCCGTCGGCAGCTCGGCGTCAACACGCCGGAACCAACAAAAGAGCGAACGCTCTCGCCATCGGCACCAGGGAGAACATCACCATGCTCGACAAGGCCCCCAACGGGAAAGTCACCGATCTGCTCAACGCGCTCGACGCGGCGCTGACCGCCGGCGACATCGAACGCGCCACAGATCTGTTCCAGACCGATTGCTATTGGCGCGACCTCGTGACCTTCACCTGGAACATCAGGACCATGGAGGGCAAGGATCAGGTTCGCGACATGCTCAAGGCGCGGCTTGCCGATACAAGTCCGTCGAACTGGAAAATCGCCGACGGCGAAGACGCGTCTGAGGCCGACGGCATGACCGAGAGCTGGATTAAGTTCGAAACCGCGGTCGCCCGCGGCTTCGGACACATTCGCCTGAAGGGCGGCCAGATCTGGACGCTGCTGACAACCATGAGCGAACTCAAGGGGCACGAAGAACCGCTGGGCTTCGACCGTCCAATGGGAGCGAAACACGGCGCCGAACGCAACCGAAAGACATGGAAGGAAGAACGCGACGCGGAAGACGCCGATCTCGGCACATCGCGCCAGCCCTATTGCGTCAGTGTCGGTGGCGGCAAGGGCGGCATCGCGCTCGGCGCCCGGCTGCGTCAGTTGAATGTGCCGACCATCATCATCGAAAAGAACGAGCGGCCCGGCGACAGCTGGCGCAAGCGCTACAAGTCACTCTGCCTGCACGATCCGGTCTGGTACGACCATCTGCCCTATCTGCCATTCCCCCGGAACTGGCCGGTGTTCTCGCCGAAGGACAAGATCGGCGACTGGCTCGAAATGTACACCAAGGTGATGGAGCTGAATTACTGGGGCTCGACCGAATGCAAGCGGGCCTCATACGACGAGAAGGCCCGTGAATGGACCGTGGTCGTGCAGCGCGACGGCAAGGAAATCGTTCTCAAGCCTAAACAGCTGGTGCTCGCGACCGGGATGTCCGCCAAGCCCAACCTGCCGAAATTCGACGGCATGGATATTTTCAAGGGCGACCAGCACCATTCGTCGCAGCATCCGGGGCCTGACAAATACCGGAACAAGAAAGCCGTGGTGATCGGCTCGAACAATTCCGCCCACGATATTTGCGCCGCACTCTGGGAAAACGGCGTGGACGTCACGATGGTTCAGCGCTCGTCGACCCATATCGTGAAGTCCGACTCGCTGATGGAGCTCGG
>JAQGJF010000333.1 GCA_028290765.1 Tardiphaga sp. | reverse complement strand
CGCTGGCCCGGGATCATCCAGGCGGCGCTGGTTCCGCTGTCGATCGGGCTGATGGGGGCCAGCGGCCTGATCCTGGCGCGGACCTCGGACCGGACCTGGATGGCGGTTGCAATTACCGCGGTTGCAGCCGTGCTGGCGTTCGCGACGCGGCTGAACCCGCTCTGGTTACTGCTGGCCGGCGGGTGTCTGGGTTTTGCTGGTATTGTCTGAGGAAAATCGCTAGGCAAGGTCGGCTCGGGTGGCGCAGCAAAGACGCCATCCCGGGTGAATGGGTGCGAAGCGTTGTTGGGGAGAGAGATCTATGAGTGATACGCCGAGCCACGTGCCGGTCAAATCCATCATGCCGAAATGGGTTCGCGGGCCGCAGGATTTTGTCGGCGGCATCGCGCTGATGGCGATCGCGCTGTTCGCCTTGTGGGCGTCGAGCGATCTGCAGGGCATGCACGGGTTCTCGTTCGGCGCCGGCACCGCGCCGCGGATGTTCGGGGTGCTGCTGCTGGCGCTCGGCGCCGCTGTCGCCCTGGTCGGTGTTTTGAGCGAGGGTCCGCATCTGGCGGTCTACGCCTGGCGCGGGCCGTTGTTCGTTTCGTTGGCCATTCTGTCCTTTGCGGTGACGATCCGGCCGCTTGGCCTGGTGATCTCGGCCTTCGCGAGCTTCATCATCTCGGCGCTGGGCACGCCGGAGACGAAATGGAAAGAGACCATCATCGTCGGTATCTGCCTGACCATCGGTTGCAGCCTGTTGTTCCCCTATGCGCTGGGGCTGCCGCTGCAGCTGTTCCCGCGCTTCCTGGTTCCGTGAGGGCGCAATGGCTGATCTGTTTTCCAATCTCGCCCTCGGCTTCGGTGTCGCCCTTACCCCGATCAATCTCCTGCTCTGTCTGATCGGCGCGCTGGTCGGCACGCTGGTCGGCGTGCTGCCGGGCATCGGCACCATCGCGACCGTGGCCATGCTGCTGCCGATCACCTTCGGCCTGCCGCCGGTCGGCGCCCTGATCATGCTCGCGGGCATCTATTACGGCGCGCAATATGGCGGTTCGACCACGTCGATCCTGGTCAATATTCCAGGCGAGGCGACATCGGTGGTGACCACGCTCGACGGCTTCCAGATGGCCAAGCAGGGCCGTGCCGGCCCGGCGCTGGCGATCGCCGCGATCGGCTCGTTCTTTGCCGGCTGCGTCGCCACCGTGCTGATCGCGGTGCTCGGTGCGCCGCTGACCAAGCTCGCGCTGGCGTTCGGCCCGGCCGAATATTTCTCGCTGATGGTGCTCGGCCTGATCTTCGCGGTGGTGCTGGCCAAGGGCTCGGTGCTCAAGGCCATTGCAATGATCGTGTTCGGGTTGCTGCTGTCGATGGTCGGCTCCGACATCGAGACCGGCGCGTCGCGCATGGCGTTCAACATTCCGGAACTGGCCGACGGTCTCGGCTTTGCCACCGTGGCGATGGGCGTGTTCGGCTTCGCGGAAATCATCCGCAACCTCGACGCCGGCGCCGAGATGGACCGCGATCTGGTGCAGCAGAAGATCACCGGACTGATGCCGACCAAAAAGGACCTGATCGACTCCGCCCCGGCGATCCTGCGCGGTACGATTTTGGGTTCGATCCTCGGCATTCTGCCCGGCGGCGGCGCCGTGATCGCGTCGTTTGCCGCCTATACGCTGGAGAAAAAGATCGCCAAGGATCCGTCGCGGTTCGGCCGCGGCGCCATCGAAGGTGTTGCTGCGCCGGAAAGCGCCAACAACGCTGCGGCACAAACCTCGTTCATCCCGCTGCTCACCCTCGGCATTCCGCCCAACGCGGTGATGGCGCTGATGGTCGGCGCGATGACCATCCACGGCATCGTGCCGGGTCCGCAGGTGATGCAGAAGCAGCCCGAACTGGTCTGGGGCATGATCGCCTCGATGTGGCTCGGCAATTTGATGCTGATCATTATCAACCTGCCGCTGGTCGGCATCTGGGTGCGGTTGCTGCGGGTGCCGTACCGGCTGATGTTCCCCTCGATCGTGATCTTCTGCGCGATCGGCATCTATTCCATCAACAACGCCCCCGTCGACGTCGTCCTCGCCGGCGCGTTCGGGCTGGTCGGCTACTGGCTGATCAAGCACGATTTCGAACCGGCGCCGCTGCTGCTCGGCATGGTGCTCGGGCCGCTGATGGAAGAGAACCTGCGCCGCGCGCTGTTGATCTCGCGCGGCGACTGGACAGTGTTCCTGACGCGTCCGCTCTCGGCCAGCCTGATGGCGGTCGCGGCCTTCCTGCTGGTGCTGGCGGTGCTGCCATCGCTGCGCAAGAAACGCGACGAGGTGTTCGTGGAGTCGGAATCCTAGACCAAGGTCTAAGACTTTTTCAGCTGCGTCATTGCTCCACTGCGTCCCGAAGTCTCATGGACTTCGGGACGCAGTTCGTTTGACGTGAACCCCAAATGTGCTTGTGCAGGTGCTGCACGAGCTAATGCGTTCGGGGGGCCTATGGCGTCGCGACGCCCGAGCGCAATCCGTCGCTGCCGAACGTTCCGACCACGATCGAAGGCGGGCTGCCGAAGTTCCAGGCGCAGGCCTGGAACGCGATCTTCGCGCCGAAAGGGACGCCGGCGCCGATCGTCGCCGCGTTGAACGCCGCCGTATCCAAGGCGTTGGACGACGAAAATGTCCGCAAGCGCCTGCTCGACCTTGGCAGCGTCATCCCAGGCCCCGATGGACGCACCCCGGCCGCGCTGGCAGTGCTCGTCAAAAGCGAAATCGAGAAGTGGACGCCGGTGCTCAAGCAGGCGGCGAATTGAGCTGGCGACAGATACTGCTTGCGGATTGGCCGCCGGAACCTCATTTTTCGGGGTATAATCGCCGGGTAACGTCGAATCGGCTGTCGGTTGATCGACCCGGGCGATAGGTTCGCCGTTTCTCAGGACAGCCCAACAAGTTCGCAAAAACAACGCCATGAATCAGTATCACGATCTGCTCGAGCGAATTCTCAGCGACGGTGCGCAAAAGCACGACCGCACCGGCACCGGCACGCTGTCGGTG
>JAQGJF010000312.1 GCA_028290765.1 Tardiphaga sp. | reverse complement strand
TCGATCAGTTTTTCGGTGCCGCGATGCAACAGCCCGATATGCGGATCGACCCGCTCGACCACCTCGCCGTCGAGCTCCAGTACCAGACGCAGCACGCCATGGGCCGCCGGATGCTGCGGCCCGAAATAGATGGTGAAGTTGCGGACGTTCTGTTCGTTCATCGAGCTTGCTCAAGCCTGGGCGAATAGCGAATAGCGAATAGGGTCACGGCTTGACCTCCGCCTTCTCGTCTCCGGGAAGCACTGGGTAGTCGGCACCTTCCCAGGGAGATAGAAAATCGAATTTCCGAAACTCTTGATTGAGGCGGACGGGTTCGTAGACCACCCGCTTCTCCTGGTCGTCGTAGCGGACCTCGACAAATCCCGTCAGCGGAAAATCCTTGCGCAGCGGATGGCCGTCGAAACCGGAATCGGTCAGCAGCCGCCGCATGTCCGGGTGGCCGGTGAAGATCACGCCATAGAGGTCGTAGCATTCGCGCTCGAACCAGTCGGCGCCCGGGAAGACGTCGATGATCGACGGCACCTGGGTGGTCTCGGAGGCTTCCGCGCGCAGCCGGATGCGCTCGTTCAAGGTCGGGGACAGGAAGTGGTAGACCACGTCAAACCGGTTCTCGCGGCCGGGATAGTCCACCGCGGTGACGTCGACGAAGCTGACGAAGCGGCAGCCGGGATCGTTGCGCAGATGGCGCACCACCTCGACGATCTTGTCGGCGCGCACCGCCACCGTAAGCTGGCCGAACGCGACCGCATGCTCGAGCGCGGCGCCCGGCAGCGCGCCGACAATCGTCTGACCCAGGGTATCGAGCCCGCTGTCGTCCATTCCCAAAAACCTTAGCGTTCGATGGTTCCGGTTCGCCGGATCTTCTTCTGCAGCAGCAGCACGCCGTAGAGCAGCGCTTCCGCCGTCGGCGGACAACCCGGCACGTAGATGTCGATCGGCACGATGCGGTCGCAGCCGCGCACCACCGAGTAGGAGTAGTGATAATAGCCGCCGCCATTGGCGCATGATCCCATCGAGATCACGTAGCGTGGCTCCGGCATCTGGTCGTAGACCTTGCGCAGCGCCGGCGCCATTTTGTTGGTGAGCGTGCCGGCGACGATCATGACGTCGGACTGGCGTGGCGAGGCGCGCGGCGCGAAGCCGAAGCGCTCGACGTCGTAACGCGGCATCGAAACCTGCATCATCTCGACCGCGCAGCAGGCCAGACCGAAGGTCATCCACATCAGCGATCCGGTCCGCGCCCAGGTGATCAGGTCGTCGGTCGCGGCAACGAAGAAGCCCTTGTCGGAGAGCTCGTGATTGACCTCGAGGAAATACGGATCGTTGGCGCCGACAGGCTTGCCGGTCGAGGGATCGATGATGCCGGTGGCTGCAGGGGCAACCATCGTCGCGGATCCGGGCTTGATGGCGACAGGGCTCAATCCCATTCCAGTGCGCCTTTCTTCCATTCGTAGGCGAAGCCCACTGTCAGCACGGCGAGGAACACGATCATCGACCAGAACCCGGTCGCGCCCAGCTTCCCGAATGCCACCGCCCACGGAAACAGGAACGCGACTTCGAGATCGAAGATGATGAAGAGGATCGCCACCAGATAGAACCGCACGTCGAACTTCATGCGGGCATCGTCAAAAGCGTTGAATCCGCATTCATAGGCGGACAGCTTTTCCGGATCGGGCTGCTGGAAAGCGACGATGAAGGGAGCCACCAGCAACGCCGCGCCGATCAGGGTCGCGACGCCGATAAACACCACCAGGGGAAGATAATTCTGCAAGATGCCGTTCATCGGCGATCCTTTTTCCCGCGACAGCCGTCGCCGCGGATTCGTTACATTGGAATTATTCGAGGCTTAGCGCAGCGCAACAACAGGCGCAAGACAAGCTATGTTGACACTTCCATGCGCGGCGAGGTTTCGGTGTGCAACTGTTCCGCCGCCTTGCGGGGCCCCCAAATACCGCCGTTGACCGGTGATCAATCCGCTGCCTTCTCGGCGTCCAGCATGTCGCTCGCGGTCCCGGTCAGCCGGTCGATGTGGCCGAGCAAAAGGGCCACGTCTGCCTCGCTGAGGTCAGCCAAAAGCCGGGCGTTGCGTTCGTGGGCGCCTGCGACAATGGTCTCGTGCGCGGCAAGGCCGGCCGGGGTCAGGCTGACCAGCACTTCGCGGTTGTCCCGGGGGTTGACCGCCCTCACCACGAGCCTGCGCGAGACCAAGCCGGCCAGCGCCCGGCTGATCTGGCCCTTGTCCATGCCGACCGCTTCCGCCAGCCGCACCACGCTCATCGGCGGCCGGCGGCCCAGCGAGGCGACGAGGCCGAATTCCACCGAGGACAGCCCGGCCAGCCGCTTGTAGCGCAGGATGGCGCCGCGCTTGAGCAGGTTGGCCAGCACCATCAGCCGCGACGACAGCATCCCGGTGATCGGCGCCAACTGGTGATCGTCCTGCGGCCGCGCGCCGGCCGGTGGCCGCGCCGCCCTCTTCAACGTCCGGGTCATGGCCAAGGTGTGCCAACAAAACGCCCGGCTGCCAAGGATGGCGGGCGCCTTTCGGAAATCGTTGACAATGTCATCGATCTACGGTCCACTTCCACCAAGATCAAGACAGATCCGCGGAAACAAGCCGTGGGCGGGAGGGACAGGATGACCATCACCCAGCGCGACCGGGATCTCGGCACGGCCTACGCGGCCAAGCCGTCGAGCTACCGGACGGAACTGACCGAGGTCGGGCGCGGCACGCCGATGGGCGAACTGCTGCGGCGCTACTGGCATCCGGTCGGGCTTTGCGCCGACGCCGGCGACACCCCGCGCAAGGTCCGGGCGCTCGGCGAAGATTTGATTCTGTTTCGCGACAAACACGGCCGGCCCGGACTGCTCCATGCCCGCTGCTGCCACCGCGGCACCACGTTGTATTACGGCAAGGTCGAGGAAGACGGCCTGCGCTGCTGCTATCACGGCTGGAAGTTCGACACGCAGGGCCGCTGCCTCGAACAGCCCTGCGAGCCGGAGGGCGGCCTGTTCAAGGACAAGGTCCGGCAGCCCTGGTACCCGGTCGAGGAACGCTACGGCATCATCTTCGCCTATATGGGACCGGCCGAGAAAAAGCCGCCGCTGCCGCGTTACGAATGCCTCGAAACCATGGATGAGGGCGAATTCGTCGAGGCCGACGATTCGTCGATCGGCGGCGGCGGCCCCGCCATCATCCCCTGCAACTGGCTGCAGCACTACGAGAACGTGGTCGACCCCTACCACGTGCCGATCCTGCACGGATCGTTCAGCGGCGCACAGTTCACCAACATGATGGCGTCGATGCCGCAGGTGAAATTCGAAACCTCGCCGCGCGGCGTGACGGTGCGCTCGACCCGCGAACAGGACGACGGCAAGGTGTTTTATCGCGTCACCGAAGCGGTGCTGCCGACGCTGCGGGTGGTGCCCAATCCGCGGGTCGCGCAATTCGCGCGGGTGGAATCGATCGGCTGGGTGCTGCCGATCGACGACCATTCCTTCCGGATTTACGTCGCCGGCCGGGTCAAGCAATCCGGCGAGATCGGCCGCATGCGCTCGAAATTCAACGGCAAGTTCTGGTGGGACATGACCGAGCAAGAGCACCAGGCATTCCCCGGCGATTACGAAGCCCAGGTCGGCCAGGGCCCGATCACGATGCATTCCGAAGAGCATTTCGGCCAAAGCGACCGCGGCATCCTGATGATCCGGCGCCTGCTCTCCGACCAGCTCGACGCGCTCGCCGCCGGACGCGATCCGATCGGCGTGAATTTCGACCCCGATGCGGGTCCCGTGGTTTTTGAAGCCGGAAATTATATCCGGGAGGCCTGATGCGAGCCTCAAATCGTCCGGCAAAAGATACATCGGGGAGGATACCATGGCTGAGCTCGCAACGCCTGCGGCAGCAGGCGCAGACATCACCGTGCGGCAACCGGCGCGGCGTTATTTCGTGCTGGGGCTGCTCACCATCATCTACGCGCTGAATTTTCTCGATCGCACCATCTTCAACGTCCTGATCGAACCGATCAAAAAGGAATTCGCGCTCAGCGACACCGCGATGGGGCTGCTCGCCGGCTTCGGCTTCGTGCTGTTCTACTCGTTGCTGGGCATTCCGATCGCCCGCGTCGCCGACCGCCTCAACCGCCGCAACATCGTCGCCATAGCGCTGGCGTTCTGGAGCGCGATGACCTTCTTCTGCGGCATGGCGCAGAGCGTCACCACGCTGGCGCTGGCGCGCATCGGGGTCGGCATCGGTGAATCAGCCGGCACCCCGGCATCGCAATCGATGGTCGCCGATCTGTTCGGCAAGAACGAGCGGCCCCGCGCGCTCGGCGTCTATGCCATCGGCACCTATCTCGGCGTGTTTCTCGGCTATTTCATCGGCGGCTACGTCAACCAGCACTATGGCTGGCGGATGGCGTTCTTCACAGCCGGGCTTCCCGGCATCCTGCTCGCCGCGGTGCTGTGGCTGACGGTGTCGGAACCGCGCCGCGGCGGCACTCGTCAAGATGGTTTGGCGGAGAAATTCACGCCCGAGCCGCTCGGCCCTACCCTCGCCTTCCTGGCCTCACAGAAAAGCTTTGTGATCGTCCTGATCGGCTTCTGCCTGACCACCTACACCAACTACGCTACTTCGGCCTGGATACCGCCTTTCCTGGCGCGGGTGCACCATCTGAGCAGCGCCGAGATCGGCACCTATGCCGGAACCTTCAAGGGCCTGTGCGGCATGGCCGGCACGCTGGTCGGTGGACTGGTGGTGGCGCAGATCAGTCAGCGCGACGACCGCTGGAAACTGTGGGCGCCGGCGATCATGTCCGGCCTCGCCGGGCCGGTGTTCGCGGTGTGCATGCTGACGTCGAGCTTTCCGATGATGGTCGCGGCCCTGGCGCTGACGTCGTTCCTGGTCGGCTTTCATTTGGGGCCGATCTTCGCCATCGCCCAGACCGTCGCCCGCCCCAGCATGCGTGCGCTGGCTTCCGCCATCGTGCTGCTGACCGCGACCTGCTTCGGCCAGGGCGTCGGCCCGCTGGCGGTCGGCATGATCAACGACGCGCTCAAGGGCAGCTATGGCGCCGATGCGGTACGTTATTCGCTGCTGTCGGCAGCGCTTACCACCATGCTCGGCGCGCTGTTGTTCGTATGGGCAGCGCGCTCGATCCGCGGCGACATCAAACGGGCGGTGTGATCGACCTGTAAACCAGGCCGCGCTACCACGCGTAGCGCGCCACGCCCTTGCCGGCGTAGCTGCGGGTGACGTCGGAGAACTCGCCCTCGAAGGTGGCAGCGAGCGAAATGCCGCTGATGAATTTCATCTCGGCGGAAGCCGTAGCGAGTGCTGCGTCATGCGATTGTGCAGCACCATTCACGACGAAGCTCGCGCCGGGCAGCGTCTGGAACGTTGCGGCGATGTTGCGGTCGGTGTTGAAATCATGCGCCCAGGCGGCGCGGCCGCGCAGCGTCAGCAGCGCATCGCCGACCGCATAGGATTTGTCGGAGCGCAGGCCGAGCTCGCTGCGTGTCGCGGTGGCGGCCTTGGCGCCGTAAGCCAGCGCGAAGGTGTTGGCACCGGAAATGACGCTCTCGGCGTAAGCCGGCAGGTCGAACGCGGTCACCTGCGCCGCGGCGTAGGGCGTCAGGCCAAGGCCACCCATCCACGGCATCACATAGCGGTTGCCGCCTTCGACGCGGCCTGAATAGGCATTGGCGTTGAAGTGCGCGCGCAGTTGATCGATGCCGGCGATGGTCACGGTGCGATCGGTGGTGATGTCCTGCCAGCCATAGGCGGCCGCGGCGGTGATGTAGGCCGATCCGACGGTGTGGCGCACGAAGGCGCCGGCCTGGAACAGGTCGGAGCGTCCGCTGCCCGCGCCATTGACGCTACATGCAGCTTCCTCATCGAGACGGTATTTTTGGGCTCGGTGTTACGAACAGAACACGGGGACGGGCGACAGGAAGCGCGAATCGTCAAATGTTGCCCGCGGCATTCGAACGCCGGGGCGCGAGCGCAGCTGGAAGCGGGGTGCCGTCGGACCGCCGCCGTACCCGAAGCATCGAGCCGACGAAACCAGATTGGGGAACCCACGAAACCATCCCGAAACAGACGGGGCGTACTCCCTTGATCAACAAGCGGCGGCAAGGACGCCAGGAGCCCGACATGAACCACTCGATCCACTCAGCGGACCGCATGACCCACCTCAAAATCGTGGTTGTCGCCCTCGTGGCCGGCATCGCGGTGGCGGGTTTCGGTATCTCGGCACGCACCAGCGCGGATTACGCCCAGGCACCCCACATCGTGAAGGCCGGTAAGGCGACGATGGTGACGAGCTCGGATGCGTCGGTCGTGCGCTAACGCACGCGCCGCTAAACGGCATAAAAACGGCCGCCTCCGGGCGGCTTTTTATTTGGCTAACTCTCCGAAGAAACGGCACTAAGCCATTGATTTAATGACATGAGAGGCGGTTCAGAGCTGAAGCGCGGAGGTGCTTGTCAACGGCTCCCGGAAGGTATGCTATTAATCATCGGCGGCGGCGATTGCACATTCGACCACCGCTGCGACGTGTCGGCGTGGTGCGACTGATATGGACTCAATCCGTCGGGAATTTCTCAAGCTTGCCGGCTTCGGGCTCACCACGCTTCTCGCGCCGACCCTGCTTGGCCGCGGTGCCCGGGCACAGGGCGCGCCCACGCCCAATGCCGGCCCCGGAACCGTGTTCGATATCCGGACCTTCGGCGCCGTGGGCGATGGCCAGGCGATCGACACGCCGGCGATCAATCGCGCGATCGAGGCTGCCTCGACCAGGGGCGGCACGGTCTACGTTCCATCCGGCACCTATGCCTGTTACTCGATTCACCTCAAAAGCCGTGTCGCGCTCTATCTCGATGAGGGCGCAACGATCCTCGCCGCCGAGACGCCGCGCGAGGGAACCAGTTCGGGTTACGATCCGGCTGAATCGAACGCGCCTTGGGAGGCGTATCAGGATTTCGGCCACAATCACTGGCACAACAGCCTGATCTGGGGTGAAGGGCTGCACGACGTCGCGATTCTCGGCCCCGGCCTGATCTGGGGCAAGGGGCTGAGCCGCGGCCATGACGACCCCGACCTGCCGCGCGCCGAAGCCCAGGGCGTCGGCAACAAGGCGATCGCGCTGAAGAACTGCCGCAACGTCATCCTGCGCGATGTCGCGATGCTGGCCGGCGGCCATTTCGCGATCCTCGCGACCGGCGTCGACAACTTGACCATCGACAATCTGCGGATCGACACCAATCGCGACGGCATCGACGTCGACTGCTGCCGCAACGTGCGGCTCACCAATTGCAGCATCAATGCGCCATGGGACGATGCGATCGTTCCGAAAAGCTCCTTCGCGCTCGGCTATGCGCGCCCTACCGAAAACGTCACCATCGCCAATTGCTACGTCACCGGCGACTACGAGCTCGGAACGCTGCTCGACGGCAGTTTCAAGCGCTTTGCCGACGATTGGCAGGAGGCGCATGGCTGGCAGCGCACCGGCCGGATCAAATGCGGCACCGAGTCGAATGGCGGGTTCCGCAACATTGCCATCAGCAATTGCATTTTCGAGGGGTGCCGCGGCCTCGCGCTCGAGACCGTCGATGGCGGCATCCTCGAAGATATCAGCGTCACCGGTCTGACCATGCGCGACATTCGCAACGCACCGCTGTTCCTCCGTCTCGGCGCACGCATGCGCGGACCGAGCGGGATCCCGGTCGGCCGATTGAAGCGCATCCTCATCAGCAACGTCACCTGCTACGCGCCGCTGAACGACATGCCTTCGATCATCAGCGGCATTCCCGGCCATGCCGTCGAGGACGTCAAGATAAGCGACTGCTACTTCCTGCAAAAGGGCGGCGGTACATTGGAGATGGCGGCGCTCCAGCCGGTCGAAAAGCCCGATGCATATCCGGAGCCGGCGCGCTTTGGCCCGCTTCCAGCTCAGCATGTCTACCTGCGCCACGTCAGCAATATCGAGTTCAGCCATGTCGAGCTGGCCAGCGCCAGTCCCGATGCGCGGCCCGCCATCTGGCTCGATGATGTCAGGGGCGCCGACTTCTCGCATCTCAAACTGCCACCCGCCGCACAAGCGTTCCTGCTCAACAGCGGGGTGACGGATTTCCGGATCTCGGAAAGCCGCGGGCTCAGGAACGTAGCGATCGACTCCGCGCCCTCGCGCATGCAGATCTGAGGCGCGCGCGAGACAGGGCCCGAACCGGCCATCGCTCCAGCGCGAGGGCACCAGCCATTCGCCCCCCCCAGATTTATCTGGTATGGGACGGTCGGAAGGCGGGAAGACAGCCCGCGGAAATTCCGCAGCCTCAGGAAATAATGAAGTTCGAGTCGTGCAGCGTGCCGGTGTTGGCGAGGTGTACCTTGATATCACTGGCGCCCATCTGGCCGTCGCCGTCGACGTCAATCTGCGGTGTCGCATTGGAACCGACGCCGTCTACCCTCGCCTCCGCATGCTCTTTAGTAAATCAACAATAATTCGAGCGAGCTGACATCACCCTAATGGCGTAGAGCACACAGCGCTTTGCTCAACGAAAAGAGGCGACGCTATTTTATTGCTACTCCAAGCAGACTGACGAGTTCTGCCTGTCGCTGTACGCCCGTCTTCTGGAATACCGATTTGAGTTGCGTCCTGATGGTGGTCTGAGCCGTGCCGCTGGCCAGCGATACCTGCAAGATCGACTTGCCCCCGCCAATCAGGCTTGCGGTTCGCGCTTCCGCGGGCGTGAGGTCGAAAAGGGCCTGCAAGATTTCGGGCGCGGGACTGCTGTTCGGCACGACCGCCGTGATGTAGACGACCGACAGGGCGCCGGTGAACACGTCCAGTCCGCCACCGCGCAACGGTATGACATGCGCGATCAGCGGCGGCTCCGAGTCGGTACCCTGAATCGGAATCGATCGGCCCAATCCCCTTGACGAATGCGCGGCCATCGAAATCGCTTCCATGAACAGCGACTGGGCGGCTTCTGCGGCAATCTGAACGTGATTTCCGGCTCCGATCCGGATCCGCGGCTCGCACGCCAGGAAACCCGCATTGGCAGAGACGACTCGGCCCGACGGCGTCAACGCCGCGGCCGGCAGACCAATGGCCTCGAGTGTCGCGACCGTCGTCTTCGCCCGGTCCAACCCGAGCCGTCCCGATAGCAACGCCGCGCGTGCGAGGTGTGGCCGCAAATGGTCGAGTTTCTCGGCGACTTCACGAGGAACTGGTCCCTTGCGATGCGCTTTCTCGATCGAAAAGACAAGCGTGTCGCCGGACGGCGATCGAATCGCAGTCCCGACACACCAGCCCAGTCCCTGCGGCCGCAACATCTCGGTATAGAAGCTTGAGGCGTCCATCTCTTCGACCGTCAACGCGTCGAGATCGGTCAGAAATCTGGGCTCATTGATCGGGACGAGTCGCTGGCCGCGCGGATTGTCGATGAACCATTTGCTTCGGGTCCACTCATCTATCGTGCGATGAATCGACTCCGACGCCAGCCATCTCGGCGCGCCGGGTCCGGCGGCGAACAGCAGCGTCCCCTCTGCATCGGCCATTTCAGCCAATCGATCGAGAATCGCCGGCCATTTCTCCGGCACGATCGCGGCTTCATAGATCTCGTCGATGAGCGGATTAAAGCGCACACACCCTCCCCGCGTTCACTGCAATGAACGTCGTCCGCTATAAAATGCCGCCGACGATATTTGCGGTCAACGCGGACACGTACTTATCCTAACTAAGTAGGATTAATCTAACGCGGTGATGTGAATGCTCGCGGCCACGCAGGAATGTTCGGTGCCCCTATACCAAAAACACAGGCGCGTTGGTGTTGACTTAACGCCTGGGTTCCACTCATCGCACACGTACAAGCATGCCTTGCTGCGGACATCGGTTCGCTCATCGACGGCATGCAACCGGTTCTGGTCGGACAAATGACATCGCCGCGCCCGAGCGGTCGCCTTGGCTGGCCCCGCCAGACGCGCCCGTCCCGTGGGCATGTGACGACCCGCCGGGTGTCCCGCTGGATGCCGGGAATGGACAGGGCTCGAATCCGGCTTTCCGGCGGGCTGTCTTGACGTTTTGGGATATTGGTAAGGGTCGCTAAGCCATTGATTCTAATGGCGCGAGAGACGGGGCTCGAACCCGCGACCTCCGGCGTGACAGGCCGGCGCTCTAACCAACTGAGCTACTCCCGCGTGATTGCGAAACCCGCAGGTGGTGGGACTTAAAGGCGTCACCATTCCAAGTCAAGGACGTTGCGAAACCCCTTATGGGACGGCCTTTTTATGACCTGCGATGCAAATAATGGCCTGTTTGCAGGCAAAACAGCGTAGTCATCTCGCCCCCGAATCGTTTAAGGCCTGCTACGTCTGAGGTTCCTAAGCCATTAACAACGAGGAGGGCCAAATATGGCGAAGAAAGCAGCGACCCCGACCACCGTGACGCTCAAGCATCTCGCCGCGGGGATCGCCGAGGACCACGAGTTGTCCAAGAAGCAGACCGAAGCCATCCTCGGCGACCTGGTGACGCGCGTCACCAAGCACCTCAAGAAGGGCGAGCGCATCCGTATCGTCGGGCTGGGCATCCTCCAGGTGCGCAAGCGCGCCGCCCGCATGGGCCGCAATCCCGCCACCGGCGAAGCCATCCAGATCAAGGCCAGCAAGAAGGTCGCTTTCCGCGCCGCCAAGGAGCTGAAGGAGGCCGTCTGATCGGCCTGTTTTCGCTCAGATTTTCAACGTCATTCCGGGCCACGACGCGGCGGTCGCCCCGGAATGACGTTCTGCTTTACGAGTCTCTCGTCTGTAGCTGGCGGTTCTGACTGTGGCATCCCCGGTGAAATTCACCCACACCGTTACCGAGCGCTTTCTGCGCTACGTCGTGATCGACACCCAGTCGGACGGCGCCTCGCCGACCTGTCCCTCCACCGAAAAGCAAAAGGACCTCGGCGCCCTGCTCGCCAAAGAGCTCCGCGACATCGGGCTCGCCGACGCTCATCTGGATGAGCACGGCTACGTCTATGCCACCATCCCGGCCAATACCGACAAGCAGGTTCCGGTGATCTGCTTCTGCTCGCACATGGACACGTCGCCGGATTGCACCGGCACCAACGTCAAGCCGCAGATCGTCCGGAACTACCGCGGCGGCGACATTGTGCTGCCCGGCGATCCCACGCAGATCATTCGCGCCGCGGAACATCCGGCGCTGGCCGACCAGATCGGCAACGACATCGTCACCACGGACGGCACCACGCTGCTCGGCGCCGACAACAAGGCCGGCCTTGCCGAAATCATGGATGCGGCGCATTTCCTGATCAACAATCCACAGATCAGGCACGGCGCGATCAAGATTCTGTTCACGCCCGACGAGGAGATCGGCCGCGGCGTCGACAAGGCCGACCTGAAAAAGCTCGGCGCCGATTTCGCCTACACGATGGACGGCGAAACCGCCGGGCATATCGAGGACGAAACCTTTTCGGCCGATGGCGCCACCATCACCATCGAAGGCGTCAGCACCCATCCCGGCTTCGCCAAGGGCAAGATGGAGCACGCGATCAAGATCGCCGCGGCCATCGTCGAGCGACTGCCGAAGGACACCTGCTCGCCCGAAACCACCGAGGGCAAGCAAGGTTTTCTGCATCCGACCGGCATCACCGGCACGCTGGAAAAAGCCACGCTCGGCTTCATCGTCCGCGATTTCACCGAGGACGGGCTGAAGCAGAAGGAAGTGCTGCTGGAGAACATCATCAAGGACGTGATGAAGGGTTTTCCGCGTTCGTCCTGCCAGCTCGAGATCAAGCAGCAATATCGCAACATGAAGCAGGTGATCGACCGCTATCCGCAGCTGATCGACAACGCCATGGAGGCGATCCGCCGCGCCGGTCTCGAACCGGTCAAGGCCTCGATCCGCGGCGGCACCGACGGCTCGCGACTGTCCTTCATGGGCCTGCCCTGCCCCAACATCTTCGCCGGCGAACACGCCTTCCACTCGCGGCTGGAGTGGGTCAGCGTGCAGGACATGGAGAAGGCGATGCAGACCATCGTGCATCTGGCGATTACCTGGGAAGAGCGGGCTTAGCCAGCTTTTCTGACCATCATCCTGAGCGCCTGACCGAGAACGGCAGCTCGTAGCCCGGATGAGCGCAGCGACATCCGGGACGCCACGGGCCGAAACGCCCACCCCGGATTTCGCTGCGCTCATCCGGGCTACAAGTCCAACTTCGCGGTGACACACTTCGCTTCGGCAGCGCCTACCGGCAGCTGTAGCTTGTCGCCTGTGTTGCCGGCCCGCTTCCATTCCATGTCGTCCGCAGCGGATAGACGCAGACCGGGTAGCTGACGCGGTTGTCGCGCGAGGTCAGCAGGATGTCGTCGGGCGCCACGCCTTTCTCCACCCAATCCACCAACGCGGTGAAGAACTGGTCCTGCTCGCGCGTCGGCGTCTGGTTGGCATTGCCGGGAAGTTTCGGCAGCGGCACCGCGTCGTTCTGGCCGCCGACCGCGTAGGCCCGGCCCTGCGAACTGTGCGCAGCGCCGGGCAGCAGATACATCCGCATGAACTTCTGCACCTCGGCGTGCCCACCCATCGCCGCCGCGACACGCTCATGGTAGTTGATGCTGCCGGCCGGCGGGATCGCGTCGTCCGTGAGGCCATTGTAAACGATGACCTTGCTACCGAGGTCGCGCAGTTTTGCAAGATCCGCCTTGTCGGTGATGAGGTTACTGAACAGCTCGGGCTGCAAGGCGACGTTCTTCTTCACGACATCGGCCAGGGTGGCATAATCGAGGTCGCGCCATTTGTTGCGGATGGTGGTCGAGCCGTTGGCGATTGGGATGTTCGACGTGGTACCGGCGTCGGCGGCGTAGCTGACGTCCTGAAGCGCCAGGCTCACCTGGTCGGTGCTGGCGCTGGTAATCAGGCTGCCGATGGCGGTTCCCCGGGTGAAGGTCCACCAGATTTGATTTTTGCCCAGTGCCTTGCCGCCTCGGCTGGCCGGGCTCTGGGCCGTGTCATAGCTTCCATCGGACGTCGCACCGAACCAGATTTTGTCGAGCGCGACAGCTTCTTTCGCGCTCATGCAGGTCGCGGTGTCCGTGTTGGTGCCGGTAACGCCTTCGCCGGACACGCCGGTACACAGCGCGGCGGCATCGCGCGCCGGATCATAGTCGCAGGCGAAGGGGTCGAGCAGGAAGCCAAGCCCGGCCTTGTCGCAAGCGGCGACGGCGCGCTTGTTGGCGGCGTCCACCTTGGCGGCAAAGGCGGCGGCTTCGGCCTTGTTCGCAGCGGTGTAGCCCAGCTCGGTTTTCATCACGATCTGGGGATAAAGACCGCTGGTCCCGAATAATGCGATGCTCAAGGCCGGCGCGGCGATCATGTAGCCGTCGTACAATTCCGGAAAATCCTGGGCGATCTTCAGTCCCTGCCGGCCGCCTTGCGAATGGCCGTCGTAATAGGTGTATTTCGGCGCCTTGCCGTAATACAGGCTGACCAAAGCCTTGGTCTTGACGGCCTGCTCGACCATCGCGCGCACCGAGAAATCGCGCAGCGCCTCGGCATTGACCTTGCCGTTCGACAGAAACGCGAACGAGCCGTCCTGGTACCACGGCTGACCGGCGTCGGTGGTCCCCGATGCATAGCCGATATTGGCGTTGACGATGGCCGGGACCTTGCTGCCGATCTTGTCGGCATAGCGATGTCCGCCGCCGACCCATCCGCCGCCGCCATAATTGCGGATGCGCTCGTTCCAGTTGACCTGCGTCGGCAGCCAGACCTCGATGCCGATGCCCTCCGAATAGGAACGCGCGGTCTTGTCGGTTTCAGCGGTGACGCCCGGACCGACCAGCAGCTTCACGAGGCATAAATCGGCAGCCGCGGTGACGGGCTTGGCCGCGTCGGGCGCCAGCAACTCTTCGCCCTTCTTCACCTGCCGCACCGCCACGACCTTGGTGTCGGCGTCGGGATGGAAGGCGGTCTTGATGCCATCGTCGCAAGCGAGCGGCTCCGCCAGCGCGGAGGTCAGGTGGCCAAAAAATGCGAGGAACAGCATCGCCCAAAGGCTCTTGCCTTGCGTGATCGACATGGTTTCCGCCCTCACTTGTTTGTTGGCAGCTTACCCAGCCATGTCGGCCCGGCAATGACCAAGACCGACTCCAAACTGAACCTCATGTTAATTTGCCAGGGCGTTGGCGCACGCATGAGCGGCTTGGGTCCCGGTGATGTGTCCGATTACCGGACGGGCAGACACGTCACCGCCGCCATCCATACCGGCTAGATCGCGTGATCGACCTTGAGCATATCGGCGGTCCGTTCGCCGATCACGACGCAAGGGGCCATGGTGTTGCCGGTGGTTATGCGCGGCAGGATCGATGCGTCGGCGATACGAAGCCGGCCGACGCCGTGGACACGGAGCCGATGGTCGACCACGGAACGGGCGTCGCGTCCCATCCTGGCGGTGCAGCTCTGATGCGAATAGCTGACGGTGCCATTGCGCATGAACGCCTCCAGCCCGGCGTCATCATACAGGCCAGGCAGGATTTCGCGTTTCACGAACGGGCGCAGCGGGGCCGAACGACCGATGTCCCTGATGAATTCGATGCAGATCTTGAGCCGCCTGAGATCTGCCGGATCGTCCAGAAAATTGGCGTGGATCTCGATGGGATCGTTCGGATCCGGGCCCGTGAGGTTCAATCGTCCGCGGCTTGCCGGGTGCATCACAGCCGTCGTCATCGACCATGCATGCGGCGGCAGCCCGTCCGGGGCAGCTTCGGGGCTCGCATAGCCCCGCGCCACCGAAGTGCATTGCAGGTCCGGCGTTGCCAGCGCGGCGTCGCTCTTCCACATCGCGGTTGCGTGGACCAGATTGTCGCGTACGGGCACCGGCCCGGGGGCCTCCCAGACGCACGGCGCCATGAAATGGTCCTGCAGGCAACTGCCCACGCCAGGCAGATGGTGAAGGGTTCGAATGCCGAAGCGAGACAGTCTTGCTTCATCCCCGATCCCCGATTGCATGAGAAGCTTCGGTGTGTGGATCGCGCCCAGCGACAACACGACTTCCCGCGAGGCTTCGACGCGATGAAGCTCGGCGCCGCGACGGAACGCGACGCCCTTTACGTTTCGCCCATCAAAGGTCAGGCCGGCAACCAAGGCGTCCGGCAACACCGTCAGATTCGGCCGATCCATGTAGGGATGGACGTAGGCCCTGAAAACGGAGCGCCGCTGGCCACCTTCAACGCACACGTTGGTGATCGCCGCACCGCCGCCGCCCTCCATCATCGCGCCGTTCTGGTCGGCAAATACCGGGATGCCGGCCGCGGCGAAAGCCTCGAGTAAAGCTGCGCCGAGCGGCGACGGATCGGGCGCCGGCTGCACGAATTGCAATCCGCCACGACCGCGCCGGGCCGGATCTTCCGGGCCTGACCAGTTCTCGATCCGTCGATAGATCTGCAGCACGGACTGGTAGTTCCAGCTGTCATCGCCGGCCTCGGCTGCAAAATAGTCCCAATCATTTCTGTGGC
>JAQGJF010000293.1 GCA_028290765.1 Tardiphaga sp. | reverse complement strand
CCGATCATCCACGAGAGGAACAGCGCACCGAACGCCGGCCCCGCATAGGCGCCGCTGTTGAAAATCGCGGTGGCAAAGCCGCGCTCGCTCACCGGAGCCCACTCGCGGATCACCCGGCCGCCGGCCGGATAGGTCGACGCTTCGCCGGCGCCCATCGCCAGGCGGGTGGCGACCAGCGTGGCGAAGCTTCCGGTCGCGCCGGTGAGCATGGTCGCCGCCGACCACACCGCGATAGAGACCGCATTGGTGATGCGGGTGCCCCAGCGATCGACGATGATACCCATCGGCAGCAGGCAAAGGAGGTAGGTCCACAGGAAGGACGAGAACAGATAGCCGAGCGCCACCGGCGATAGGCCGAACTCCTGCGCGATCGGCTGAGCCGCGACCGAAAGGGCAACACGATCGACATAATTGATTGCCGATAGGCAGAACAGCAACAGGTAGACCCAATATCGCCGTTGGCGCGCCTGCATGCGTTCCTCCATGTCCGTCTTTGTTTTGGCCGTCCGGGATTCGGCGACGGCTTTGTTGGACAGGACCTTGCTTGCGGGGCAGTTATGAAGTCAAATACCGAGAACGACTAATCTCATAAACAAAAGTTATGCACCTCCGCTTCCGCCAGCTTGAAATCTTCAGGGCCGTGATGGAGACGGGCAGCGTCACAGAAGCGGCTCGCCTTCTGCATGTTTCGCAGCCTGCCGTCAGCAAGATGCTGCAGCAGGCCGAGAGCCAGCTCGGATTCCAGCTCTTCACCCGCGAGCGCGGCAGCCTGGCCCCGACCGTCGAGGCACGAACGCTGCTTCCAGAGCTCATCAAGGCTTTCGCCGCGGTCGACGTCGTCAATCGGCTCGCCGACGATCTTCGCGACACGCGGACCGGCCTCATCACGGTCGCGGCCTCGGCGTCCTTCGGGAACAGCCTGGTCGGTGCAGCCATCGAACAGTTCCGCGCCACCCGACCGCAAACCCACGTCGTGCTGCAGACGCTGCTCAACCACCAGATCGCCGAATTCGTCGCCGAAAATAAGGTCGACCTCGGGCTTGCCCTCAGCCCCGCCGAAGACTCGGCGACGATCGCGCGCAATTTCTGCACCGCCGACCTCGTCTGCGTCATGCCGGATGGCCATCCGCTGAGCGAGCTTGAAGCGGTCGGTCCGGAAGAACTGCAGCGCTACCCGCTGATTTCCTTCAGCCGCGACCGGCCGATCGGCGCCCTGATCGAGCAAGCCTATGACCATGCCGGATTGCGGCGCAGCATCGCCATCGAAGTGACCCAATCATGGACCGCCTGCGCGCTGGTCCAGGCCGGTTCGGGGGTCGCGGTCGTGGACGGATTTTCGCTGCTCGGAGGCATGTTCGCCGATCTCATCGCAAGACCGTTGCGGCCGGCGATCCGCATTGCCGGGCGGATCCTGAGGCCCCGGCACCGCCCGATATCGCGGCTCGCGTCGGCCTTCGTGGCGGAATTCGAAAAGGTCGTTGCAGCGCATGTTGCCCGCGCCGAGCTTTACGCAGCCGGCTAGAGCGGGATGACTTATCTTCGAATCGTCATCCCGCTCTAGCTTATTGTTTGAGCATGATCTTTTCCGAAAACCGGTATCCACTTTTCGGGATCATGCTCTAGATCGGCGTCCGACGCGGCGCTGTCCCGGGCAGAGCGAGGCCATCAGATCGAAGGCATCGCCGGAGACATGGATTACCGCCTCAGTCTCCGCGCAAAACCGATCATCGCGCCCGCAATCTTGTCAAGCTGTTCCGGCAGCAAGGCGTGGCCTGCGCCGTCAATATCGATGAACTCGACGCGATCGCCCATTTCTTCTTTCATCATGTGCCCATTTTCGGGTGGGGCAACCGTGTCCTGAACTCCCTGGATCACCAGCAAGGGCGTCGTTGAACCGGCATTCCGCCAGCCGCCGACCGGCGTCGCCCGCGTTATTACTTTCCGACGGGCCTTCTGCACACCAACCTCGCAAGGGGGCGCTTGCCGCAACCATGACGAATTCTACCAACGTGATCACTGCGACTTGACAAGTCAATCGACCGGCGAGCTCCGGCTCATCGATCTGAAGATCACGTTCAAGCGCGCGCAGCCGTTCGATGCATCGCCGGGATTCATGAACTTGTCACAACAAGCCGCACGAACAGAATCCACTGCGGTCCGTGCCGCCATATTAGGCAACTCCGCGCGAGAAACCATTCGTCGAAAAAAAATATCGACGGCGGATGAAGTGCCGGTCCAACTTTCGACGGAATGACGATCGATCGTGATCGGGGGCTGGCTGGAGTATCGCGGCCATGGGACTTCTCGGATCGGACTTTCTCCTCAATACGACGACGAACGGCAATACGGATATTACCGGGACGCCCGGCAACGATGTCATCTATGGCGGCGCCGCCGGTGAGACCATTCACGGCGGCGATGGAAACGACGACCTGTTTGGCGGTGGCGGAAACGATGTGCTTTACGGCGATGCCGGCCGTAACCTGCTGTGGGGCAATCGTGGCAACGATACGTTCTTCGGTGGTTCCGGAACCGACGCTTTCGCCGGCGGCGCCGGGATCGACACTGTGCGCTACGACAGCTCTCCTTCCGGCGTTCACGTCAACCTGGCGCAAGGCATTGGGAGCGGAGGCGATGCCGCGGGCGATACATTCAATTCGGTCGAGAACCTCACCGGCAGCCGCTTCAACGACATCCTGATCGGCAACAGTGCCGGCAACCAT
>JAQGJF010000291.1 GCA_028290765.1 Tardiphaga sp. | reverse complement strand
AAAGCGCCCCACCGGATGGCCACGGCGGACCAGCCAGTCCGACAGCACGCCGCTGCACAAACTGCCGAGCACGCCGGAGATCGCCGTCACCGGTCCGAGATGCAGGCCGACCTGGGCCGGCGTCACCCCGAGCTGGCGGATGAAGAAGCTCGGCCCCCAGGCCGCAAAGGTGAGGCCGACGAAGGCGGTCATGGTCGAGACGGTATAGAGGCAGAAATAGGCGCGCGGATGCTGGCGCAGCTGTCCGAAAAACAGCGCAAACACACTGCCCGTGCGCTGCACACGGCCGGTCTGCTTGCGCGGGATCTCGCGCACCGTGAACAGCCAGAGTGCGACCAGGAGGCCCGGCGCGCCGACGACGAAAAAGACCGCCTTCCAGCTTGCGACTTCTCCGACCAACGGCAGCGTGGCCGCCGATGCCTGCCCCACCAGCGAAATGACGATGCCGCCGATCAGCAGCGACGCGCCGATGCCGATGTAGTTGGCGATGTTGTAGACGCCCATGGCCCGTCCGCGGGACGCGGGGCGAAAATAATCGGCGATCAGCGAATAGGCCGCGGGCGCAAGACAAGCCTCGCCGATGCCGACACCCGCGCGCGCCACGAACAGCTCGGCGAAATTGCTGGCGAAGCCGCAGGCGATGGTCATGGCGCTCCACAGCGACACACCTACCACCAGGATCGTGCGCCGGTTGCTCCGATCGACCAGCGCGCCAAAGGGCAGCCCAAGCAGCACGTAGAAGACGGCGAAGGCGAAGCCCTGCAGCAGGCTGATCTGGGTGTCGGTGAGCAGAAGGTCGCGCTTGATCGGCTCGACCAGCAGCGAGATCAGGTAGCGGTCCAGATACGACGTCACGGCGGCCACCAGCAGCACGCCGACCACGTACCAGGCATAGCCGATCCGCGGATAGCCTTCGGCGTCGAGGCCGCGCGCCGCTGGTTCGGCGCGCTTGGTCTCCGACGTCAGCGCCGCCGCCCGCTCAAGAGAGGCCATGGTCGTCTCCCCATCGTTCTAATTGTTGCCTTCTCCCTAATTGTCATATTGATACGTGTCAATACTATAATTGATACGACCTAATAACGGCTTCCGTGCCACCCGGAATCGGCGCTAGATAGCAGCAATGATCGAAGTGCATTCAGAAGAGCAGCGGCTGCGCGCCTATGTCGATGATGCCATTCGCAGCCGCCGCGACCGGCTGCTGGCGGAGGCGCAGCTGTCGGAGTTGCTCGACATCCCGCGCGGCCGGCTGCGCACCCATCTCAGGCGACTGGAAAAGGACGGCCTGATCTGGCGTCACGTCGGCAAGGGCACATTTGTCGGGCCGCGCACCGCGCAGCTCGCCGGCACGGCGCCGTCATCATCCGTCAGCCCGAGCGATGCGATGGAAGGCCGGCTGATGGTGGAGCCCCTGCTCGCCGGCAAGGCCGCCGTCCATGCGCGGCCGACCGATGTCGAGGCGATGGAGCGATGTCTCGAGGAGATGCGCACGGCGAAATCTTTCGTCGGCTGGAAGAGCGGCGATGATCGGCTGCACCGGACCATCGCCGGCGCGGCCCAGAATCCGCTGCTGCTCATTCTTCATGACATCGTGCAGGGCTACGCCCGCAGCCTGATCGCCGAGCGCATGGAACAGACGCTCGGACGAGGTTCTGCGCCGGTGGAGAATTCCAATGCGGAGCACGCAGCCATCGTCGCAGCCATCAAGGCGCATGACCCGGAGGGCGCAGAGAGCACCATGCGAAAGCACCTGACCTCGATACGGGCGATGCTGTTCGGTGATCGCTGAAGATCGCCGATCGCACTTACATCATGGAGCTCGGCGAATTCGTCCTCGACGGCGCCGCCGGCGACATCGCCAGCAACAGCCGCGTGGTGGCGAGCTATCTGGGGTTCCAGCACGAGGGCACGAGCGCGATCTAGCGCGGAACCCATAAGTCAGAAGCGTCGACGGGCGGCGCAGGGCCTATAATCCGAAGCATGATCGACGATTCGGATGGCAGCGCCGTTGGCCCGACACCCTCCCCGCAGCGGCCGCGGAAGATCATTCATGTCGACATGGACGCCTTCTACGCCTCGGTGGAGCAACGGGACAATCCGGATCTGCGGGGAAAGCCCGTCGCCGTCGGCGGCTCGCGCGAACGCGGCGTGGTGGCTGCGGCGAGCTATGAAGCGCGCAAGTTCGGCGTACGGTCGGCGATGCCGTCCATCACCGCAAAGCGGCAGTGCCCGGACCTCGTGTTCGTGAAGCCGCGTTTCGACGTCTACAAGACCATCTCGCAGCAGATTCGCGCGATCTTCGCCGAACACACCCCGATCGTCGAACCGCTGTCGCTCGACGAGGCCTATCTCGACGTTACCGACAATCTCCAGAATATTCCCCTTGCAAGGGACATCGCCTTGCAGCTCCGCGCGCGGATCAAGGCCGAGACCGGTCTCAATGCCTCGGCCGGCATCTCCTACAACAAGTTCCTGGCCAAGCTCGCCTCCGATCACCGCAAGCCGAACGGGCAATACGTCATCACGCCGGAAATGGGGCCCGGCTTCGTCGAAAAGCTGCCGGTCGGCAAATTTCACGGGATCGGGCCGGCAACGGCGGCCAGGCTGCAGGCGTTCGGGATCCAGACCGGGATCGACCTGCGCAACCAGACGCTCACCTTTCTGGAAGCCAATTTCGGCAAGTCCGGCACCTACTATTACTGGATATCGCGGGCGATCGACGAGCGGCCTGTCCGCGCCAACCGCATCCGGAAATCGGTCGGCGCCGAAAACACGTTCTTCAACGACCTCGTCGAATTCGACGCCATGGTCGCCGAACTGCAGCCGCTCGTCGACAAGGTCTGGCGGCACTGCGAGAACACCGGCAACCGCGGACGGACCGTCACGCTGAAAGTGAAGTTCTCCGATTTCGAGATCATGTCCCGCAGCCAATCGCTTCCGGGCGCCGTTCAGGACCGGGCCGAGCTGGAGCGCATCTCGGTCGCGCTGCTCGAGAAGTCGATGCCTCTCCCGAAGGCGGTGCGCCTGCTCGGTGTTTCGCTATCGGCGCTGCAGACCGACGATCCCGAACTTCAGATGCCGCTGCTGTTTTGAGGCTGGTCGAATTTTGGGCGCGCGATCGGCCGTCGCTCCACCATCGACATTGGATTTTGGGCGACGACGGGAATTTCGGTGCAGTGCATTTAGAACCGAAGCACCCTGGACCGCTGACAGAGGCACAGTTGAATGCACCGTCACCGTAATCTCGGGACGACTCACGGAAATGCGGATTGGAAACGACCTACTCGCTCACCCCATAAAATTTCATCTGGTAATCATGCAACAGCGCGTTGCGGCGTTCGGCGGTGGTGCCGAAATAGGGCGAGCCGCTGGTTAAGCCGGTCGATTTCTCGGCGAACCAGAGATAAGCGCCGTTGTTGGCCCGGGTGCTCGGCGACCAGGCCGGCAGGCCGGCGCCGTTGGGGTCGCCTGTCTTGACGAAATTGGCCCACAACGAAGAGGCCTGTTCCGCCAGTTCGAAATCGGCGGGACTCCACTGCCGCTGGCCGGGCTCGTTGCGCAGCGAGTTGAAGGTGTACCAGAGGTCCGACGAATGCCAGGCGCCGTAGAACTCGCGGTCGCGTCCGGGCGTCGGGTGATCGAAGTAGAACACATAGATCTTGCTGCGGGGATTTTGCGCGCTCAGCAGCGAACCCGCTATCCGGTTCTGCTCCAGCAGCATATCGGCCTGCGCCTTGAGATGCTGGCGGTAGGCATCGAGCGGGGTCGACGCCGGATATAATTTCTCGAACGCATATTTGGCGTAGAGTTCCTCACCCAGCTGCTTTTTCCAGTAGGCATGGAAGGCCGGGATTTCCATCACTTTTTCCGGTGCGCCGTCCAGCGCCGTCCGCTCGTCGGCGACCGTGCCCACCATGATGTCGACGCCATCGAGCGCCTTCTCCCTGGTCAGATCGACCGATTCCGGCGTCAGGACCTTGCCGTCGATGGCCGCATAATTGTTGCTGGTCACGCCGTAGATGTCGTCGATCTTCGACGCATCCTTATAAAACTCTTCGACCGGGAGCTTCCTCAGATCCTCCACGGTCTTGCCGGGGAAGTGCTTCTCGAACACCGGCGCGGCCGCCGCCATCTTGGCCTCGAGCGTTACGTAGTTCGGCTTGCCCGGCTGCGCCATCACGGTGGGACTTGAGTGCATGATCGCGCGCTGGAACAGGCCCTTGGACAACGGCGTCGACAGCACGGTCCGGACATTGCGCGATCCGGCCGACTGGCCGGCGATCGTCACCTTGCCCGGGTCGCCGCCGAACGCCGCGATGTTGTTGTTGACCCATTTCAGCGCTTCCACCGCGTCCAGGATCGCAAAGTTTCCGGCGCCGTCGTCCGTCATGCCGGGCAGCGCGAGAAAGCCCATGATGTTGAGCCGGTAGGCCGCCGTGACGACGATGATGCCCTTGGCGGCGAGCTTCGCCACGTTGAACTCGACTTCCGAGTTGCTGCCGTGGCGGTTGCCGCCGCCGTGGTAATACACCATCACCGGAAGCTGGCCGCTGGCGGGTTTCTCGGGCACCCAGATGTTGAGATAGAGACAGTCTTCGCTGTCCTTGGGATCCCTGGATGGATCCCAGTAATATTCGTTGAAGTAGAAGGTGCCGGGAGGATTGGCGTTGGCGAGCTGGTAGCACCGGTTCGGCCACGCGGTGCTTTCCCTCACTCCACTCCATGCCACCACGGGCTGCGGCGCCCGCCAGCGGTTGGGCCCGACCGGCGGCGCCGCGAAAGGCACCGCGTTGTAGACGGTGACGCCCGCGACATCGGTGGCAGCACCAAGGATCTTGCCGCCTTCGACCGCCACCGGCGTCGCCGAAGTTTGGGCATAGCCGGACGTGAGGCCGGCCAGAACGAAAATCACCACTGCGAGCTTCGTCATCGGTTTCTTCCCTGAAAAAGCGTTGCCGGCGTCGTTGCGGCGCGCCGGCTTGGTGAGAGCAGTATAG
>JAQGJF010000277.1 GCA_028290765.1 Tardiphaga sp. | reverse complement strand
AAAGCGCCCGGCCGCTTCTCCAGCATGTAGGAAAAATCCTCCGCCCCCATGATCGGGATCATGTCGGTGCTGACGTTGGCCTCGCCGGCGATCTCGCCGGCGACCCGGGCGGCCAGCGCGGTTTGCGCGGCATGATTGACCACCACGGGATAGCTACGCTCGTAATCGAGTTCGATTTTGGCCCCGGTGAGGAGGGCGACGCCGGCGCAGACCTCGCGCACGCGTTGCTCGAGCAGGTCGCGCACCTCGGGCCGCAACGTCCGGGCGGTGCCCCGCAATACGGCGGTTTGCGGGATCACGTTGTTGGCGTTGCCGGCGTGAAATTCGCAGATCGAAATCACCGCCGAATCCAGCGGGTCGACGTTGCGCGACACGATCGATTGCAGCGCGGTGACGAGCTGCGCGCCGACCATCACCGAATCGATGCATTTGTGCGGCCGCGCCGCGTGGCCGCCGAGGCCCTCGATCTTGATGGTGATGTGCTCGGTGGCGGCCATGATCGGACCCGGCCGGGTTGCGAAGCTGCCGACCGGCAGCCCCGGGCCATTGTGCATGCCGTAGACCTGATCGATCGCGAACCGCTCCATCAGCCCGTCCTTGATCATGGCGGCGGCGCCGGCGCCCCCTTCCTCGGCCGGCTGGAAAATCACCACCGCGTCGCCACTGAAGTTGCGGGTCTCGGCGAGATATCGCGCGGCGCCGAGCAGCATCGCGGTGTGGCCGTCGTGGCCGCAGGCGTGCATCTTGCCCGGGATGGTCGACGCATAGGGCAGATTGGTTTCTTCCTCGATCGGCAGCGCGTCCATGTCGGCGCGCAGGCCGATCACCCTGACGTCGGCGCCCGCGGCCGGCTTGCGGCCCTTGATCACGCCGACCACGCCGGTCCGGCCCAATCCGGTGGCAACCTCGTCGCAACCGAATTCCCGCAGCCGCTCCGCCACGAAAGCCGCGGTCCGGTGCACGTCGTACATCACCTCGGGATGCGCATGCAGGTCACGGCGCCAGGCCATGATGTCCGGTTGCAGGTCGGCGACACGATTGATGATGGGCATGGGTCAACTCTCGAAACGGTCCCGCCGGTGCAGGGATGAATGGCGGGGGTGATGCTGTCTAGCACGGGCGCGCGATCCACCCAACCACTCCCCAACCATTCCTGGAGCGCGGCCGAGGTGCTGTACAGCGGCCCGCGGCAACGCTAAGGGCTTCCGGACGCCATATTGCCCATTCGTGGGGCAGTTCATGCAGCTTTGTGAAGCGGTGACCGATGACGAAACAGATCGAGGGTGATTTCGACTATATCGTCGTCGGCGCGGGGACGGCCGGCTGTATCGTCGCCAACCGCCTGTCGGCGGATCCGAACAAACGCGTCCTGATCCTGGAAGCCGGCGGCAACGACAACTGGATCTGGTTTCATATCCCGGTCGGCTATTTGTTTGCGATCGGCAACCCACGTTCCGACTGGATGTTTCGCACCGAACCGGAAGCCGGCCTCAACGGCCGTTCGCTGGCCTATCCAAGGGGCAAGGTGATCGGCGGATCGTCGGCGATCAATGCCATGATCTCGATGCGCGGCCAAGCTGCCGATTATGACCATTGGCGACAGCTCGGGCTCACCGGCTGGGGCTGGAACGACGTGCTGCCCGCCTTTCGAAAGCTGGAAGACCATTTCCTCGGCGACAGCGAGCATCATGGCACCGGCGGCGGCTGGCGGATCGAAGCGCCGCGGCTGTCGTGGAAGGTCCTCGACGCCATCGCCGACGCCGCCGCCGAAATGGGCATCCGCCGGACTCCGGATTTCAATACCGGCGACAACGAAGGCATCGGCTATTTTCACGTCAACCAGAAGCGCGGCCGCCGCTGGTCCTCGGCGCGCGGATTCCTGAAACCCGCCTTGAACAGGACCAATCTGCGTCTCGAGACCAACGTGCTGGTGGATCGCCTGATGGTCGAGAACGGCCGCGCCGTAGGCGTCTCGTTCATGCAGGGCGGCGAGATTTTCGAGGCCCGCGCGAGCGGCGAAGTCATCCTCTGCGCCGGTTCGATCGGCTCACCGCATCTGCTGCAACGCTCCGGCATCGGGCCGGCGGACTGGCTGGCGCCGCTCGGCATCGAGACCGTGCTGGACCGGCAGGGCGTCGGCCGCAACCTGCAGGACCATCTGCAGCAGCGCGCGATCTACAAGGTCGAGGGCGTGCGCACGCTCAACGAGACCTATTATTCGCTGGCAAGACGCGCATGGATGGGACTCGATTACGCGTTGCGGCGGCGCGGGCCGCTGACCATGGCGCCATCGCAACTCGGCATTTTCACCCGCTCGGATCCGCGGCGCGAACGCGCCAATATCCAGTTCCATGTCCAGCCGCTGTCGCTCGACAAGTTCGGCGATCCCCTGCACCGTTTTCCCGCCGTCACCGTCAGCGCCTGCAACCTGCAGCCGACCTCGCGCGGCACGGTCCGGCTGCGCTCCGCCGAGCCGGATCAGGCGCCTGCGATCGCGCCGCATTATTTGTCCACCGAAGAAGACCGCGAAGTCGCCGCCGACGCGATCCGCACCACGCGGCGGCTGATGAAGCAGCCGGCGCTAAAACCCTATCGTCCGGAGGAATATCTGCCCGGCCCCTCGGTCGGCGACGACGATGCTTCGCTGGCGAAAGCCGCCGGCGACATCGGCACCACGATCTTTCACCCCGTGGGCACCGCGAAAATGGGCGCGGCATCCGATCCCCTGGCTGTCGTCGACGAACGGCTGCGATTTCATGGTGTGCAGGGGCTGCGCGTCGTCGACGCCTCGGTGATGCCGACCATCACCTCGGGCAACACCAATACGCCGACCGCGATGATCGCCGAAAAAGGCGCGGCGATGATCGTTGAGGATGCGCGGTAGCTAGCGAGAGGAAATGCTTCAACGAGTCGTCCCTGCGCACGCAGGGACCCATAGGGCGCGGAATCTCTTCAGGGCACTGGAGCAGTGTCCTTTTTTAATCTCTGGCGGCAGGGGTTATGGGTCCCTGCGTGCGCAGGGACGACTCGTGGAGATGCTCTGCCCGGCCGGCCCTCAAGCCGACTTGCGGACCGCGTTATCGACCAGGGTCTTGCCCAGCGACCAGATCGCGCCGGGCACCCGGTGACTGTCGGCGATGACCGTGTCGAACGCGGTCTCGATCCAGTTGCAGTCCTGGTCGGTGATGGTCAATGGCGGCAACAGTTTGATGGTGTGGCTGCCGTGGCCGGAGACCTGGGTGAGGATTTTGTGTTCCTTGAACAGCGGCACGGTAATCAGCTGGCAGAACAGACCCTTGTTGGCGGTTTCGAGAACGTTCCACGAGGCCTTGAGCCGCAGCGACTTCGGCGGTCCGAATTCGACGCCGATCATCAGTCCCTTGCCGCGGACCTCTTTCATCAATTCATAGCCGGGAACCAACCGCGTCAGCGCCAGGCGCAATTCGGCGCCGCGCTTGGCCGCGTTCTCCACCAGTTTTTCGGCCTTCATCACCTCGAGCGTCGCAATACCCGCGGCCATGGCGAGGTCGTTCTTCGCGAAGGTCGATCCATGAACCACCGCGCGGTCCATCCGGTTGAACACCTTGTCGAAGATGTATTTGCGGGTCAGCAGCGCGCCGACTGGAACATGCCCGCCAGACAGCGCCTTGGCCAGCAGCACCATGTCCGGTTCGACATTCCAGTGCTCGACCGCGAGGAAACGGCCGGTGCGGCCGAGGCCGGTTTGAATCTCGTCGGCGATCAGCAGGGTTCCATAACGGCGGCACAGCGCCGCAGCCCCCGGGAGGAACTCGTCGGTCGGCATGTTGACGCCTTTGCCCTGGATGGGCTCGACGATGAAGGCCGCCACCTGTCGCGACGACAGCGCCTGTTCCAGCGCGGCGAGATCGTTGAAGGGGATCGACGTGCAACCGGGCAGCAGCGGTTCGAAACCGCCGCGGAAGTTGGCGTCGTCGGTCAGCGAAAGCGCACCATAGGACAGGCCGTGATAGGCATGGCCGCAATAGACGATGCCGGGCCGGCCGGTCGCGTTACGCGCGAACTTGATCGCGGCCTCGACACATTCGGCACCGGAATTTGCGAAAAATACCTTGTCGAGATAGGGCACATATTCGAGCAGGCGCTCGGCCAGCACCCCCGCAAGGGTGGAAACATCCATCTGCACGAGATTGGGCAGGTCGCTGTCGAGGACGCTTTTCAAGGCCTGCCGAAGCGCCGGATGGTTCCGCCCGATCGCAAAAACGCCAAAACCGCTGAGTAGGTCGAGGTACCGGTTGCCCTCGCGGTCGAACAGGTATTGGCCTTGACCACTCTGAAAGCCGACGTCATAGCCGATGGTCTTCAAGACACGGACGAGCTGTTCGTTGAGATAGCGCGTGTGCAGCGAACTGCGTTGCGCCTGTCGATCAACAAACATCTCGGAAACGTCTAGATTCGGATATAGCATCATCTACATAGGTCGGTTGGTGGCCATTTCGTCAACTGAAAACAGCGAATGCGGCGATTTGCCATCGTTTGAGAAAAACTAACCAATCATAGGTACGAATCCATGTTGCAGCGCCCAAGAAATAGCATTTCCACCTTAATTTATTGCGGACTGTTTTTGACGACAGCCTTGGTGACGGCGGGCGCCAAGCCTGCCCTCGCCGCGGATCCGACGGGAGACTGGAGAGTAGAAGACGGAGTCGCCAACATCCGGGTCGCCGAATGCTACGGCAGTATGTGGGGTGCGGTGGCGTGGGAAAAAACCCCCGGCGGCCGCGATAAAAATAATCCCGATGCCGCAAAACAGAGCAGGCCTACGCTGGGCATGCCGATCCTGATCGATATGAAAAAAAATTCTACCGGCGATCAGTGGGAGGGGCAGGTTTACAACGCCAAGGACGGCCAGTTCTATAAATCGACCATCAAGCCTGCCGGCCCCGACCAGCTCGAGATTCAGGGCTGCGTGCTGGGATTCCTGTGCGGTGGCGAAACCTGGGCGCGCGTTGCCGGTCCGATCCCGTCGAGCCCGGTCAACAGCATGGCCAAGAGCGGAGCGAAAACGACGGTCGCGACCGCGCCGAAGGCCACTGTGCCCGGAAGCGCCGCACCGAAGACCGCCGCACCGACGGCGGCGCCAGCAGCTCCCAAGGCCGGTCAGAAGACCGCGGCAAGCGGCCAGGCCGCCGATCCGGTCGGCGACATCTGCCTACTCCCGGACATCGCGCGGCTTCCCCATTAGCGCCGGCTGGAACAGCAGCACCGCGGCAAGCGTCACCACGAACGACAACGCCAGCAGCTTGCCCATGCTGGCGGTGCCGGGATGGCTGGACAGCCACAGGCTTCCGAACGCAGTCGCCGTGGTCAGTGCGCTGAAAAAGATCGCGCGGGTCAGTGCCGACTGCATCAGGTTGGTATGGCCGGCGCGCCACGCCGTCACGTAGTAGATCTTGAAGGCGACCCCCACGCCGAGCAGCAGCGGCAGTGCGATGATGTTGGCGAAGTTCAGCGGCAATCCGATCAGCACGCAGATCTCCAGCGTAACCGCACCCGCCACCAACAGGGGAACCAGGGTGAGCAGCACGTCGGTGATTCGGCGCAGCGTGACCCACAGCAGCAGCGAAATCGACAGCAGCGCCCAGCCACCGGCCTGGATGAAGGCCTTGACCACGGTGTCGCCGGATTTGAGGATCGAGATCGGCCCACCGACCGCCATCGGTTCGGCGCCAAGTACCGCGCTGGCAAATTTGCGCAGCGTATCGTTGTCATTCGGGTCGCCGCGCGGCAGCGCCTCGACTCGCGTCTTGCCGTCCTTGGTCTTCCAGTCAGCGACCAGTTCAGGCGGAAGCGTCTCCAGGCTGACCGGCTGCGCCTGCAGCGCATTGCGAAGCTGGTCCAGCGCAATCTGCAACGGCACCACGAAAGTGGCCTGCACCTTGTCGCGCACCGGTTGACTGGCTTCGGCCACCTTGGAGAGGTCGTCGGCGAGACGTTTCGCCGTCTCGGCTCCCGGTCCCTTGCGGTCGCCGGCGAGTTTGCGCAGGCTCCCCGCACTGTCCTTGAGGGCCGCGACGTTTTCCGCGTCCGATGGCGGCGCGTCGACCGAATCCGGATTGATCGCAGGATTGAGGATTTCGGCGCCCTGCTTGATCAGCTTCAGCTTTGCCGGCTGCTCATCAGGCACGAAGCTGTCGAGCGACATGGTTCGCAGCACTTCCGGAACCTTGGCCAGCCGCGCCTCGATCTGTTTGGCGGCTTCTTCGTTGGAAGCCATCACGTTGACGGCATTGGCGCCGGTGTTCGGATCCTTGCGCAGGTCCAGGAAGGTTGCGATCGATTCGACCTTGGGATTGCGCAGGTTGATCGGGTTGAAGTCGAACCGCAGAAAATAAAGCGCCGGCAGGCCGGCGACAACGAGCACCAGCGTGCCGGCGATGATGGCGATGCGATACTTTTCCAGAAAATGATCGACCGGGGCCAGAAATCCATAGCCGAGAGGCTCCTTCTCGCCAGCCGGATTGAGCAGGTCCAGCAGTGCCGGAAGCAGCGTGATGCTGGTGGTGAAGGCGACCAGCATTCCTACGCCCGCTATCTTTCCAAGTTCGGAGACGCCCTTGTAGTCGGTGGGCAGGAACGAGAGAAATCCGGCCGCCGTAGCCATCGCCGCGAGCGAGAGCGGAATAGCGCAATATTCGGCGGCCTTGGCCAGGGCCGCGGGCAGATCGTTGTTCTTGTAGCGCTCCGAGCGGTATCGCACGCTGAACTGGATGCCGAAATCCACCCCGAGTCCGACGAACAAAACCGCAAACGCAATCGAGAGCAGATTGAGCGAGCCCACCATCATCAACCCCGCCGCGGTCGTGACCGACAACCCGACAAACAGATTCACGAAGACGGCGAAAATGATCTTCCCCGAATGCAGCGCCATCCAGAGAATGACCAGCACGATCAGCACCGTTCCGATGCCGTTGACCACCGCGCCATCCTGCACCGTGGCGAACTCTTCATTGGCAATCGGGACCGGCCCGGTAAGCCGCACCCGGGCGCCGAATTTGCCCGCCAGATCGAGATCCTTGGCGGCCTGGCGGATGGCGTCGGTCGCGTCCTTGCCGGGCTCGAGTGCGTTGAAGTCGAGGATCGGCTTGATTTCGATAAAGGAGCGCCGGTCGGAATCGGTCAGAGGCTTGTCGCTGACGAGTTCGCGCCAGGAAAAGCTGCCGGAACCGGTGTTCAGCACGGTTTCGATGGTTTGGGCGACCAGCGAGAACGGTCGCGCCGTCCCGTCAAGGGTGACTTGCCCGCGCCGCACCCCGGCAAGCCCGGTTTCCAGCGCCCCTGTCAGGCCCCGGAGGCTCGGATCGCCCGCCATGATTTCCAGCAATGGAGCCGCGGACTGGAATTGACCGGTCAATTGGCCGACCTCGGGCGTGGGCAGGAACAACAGGCCGTTCTTTTCAAAAAACTCCCCGGCGCCGAGCCGCTGGATCGCATCGAAATCTTTGGTATTGCTTGACAATTTCTGCGCCAGCGCCGCGCTCGCGGCACTGGCGAATTCCGGCGTCGGCGCTTCCACGACAGCCAGGATCAGCCGTTCCTGATCGAAGGCCTGCTCGAACGCGATATCGCGCTGGCGCCAGTCAAGATCCGGTGAGATCAGCTTGTTGATGTCGGTGTTGATGCTGAAGTTTCTGGCCGTATAGAAGCCCGCTCCAACCGCAAGGATTAGCGCGACCAGGACCGTAAGAGTAGCGAAGCGCGTGCAGGCTTTAACGACTGAAACGACAAGACTTGTCAGCACACTTTTTCTTTCTATTCATGGGAGCTTGTTGAGAATGCCGATGACGTTACCGGGTTCCGCAAACCGATCTAATGTGTTTGAATGGCGTTGTCTTCAAGGACATGGAAAAATGGCATAAAACGTGCCCGTAGCCGATATTGTGGCTGATATAGTGGGATCCGTTGTGCCGTAAAGTGACGAACAAGTGAGGTTTGCTGCGTGATATAGCCCTGTTAGCGTGTGCCGTAAAATCGTACCGCTTGGGTCTTTGCCGCTGCAAACCATGATGCCGGATGGATGTTGCAGGCTGGGGAATTTCCGATGATACGAGTGGGTGGTCTTTAGGGCCGATCTTGCGGCGAATCTTGGGCTGTCTGGCAGAAATACTGACGGAAACATTACGGAAACAGTTATGAGCGTGGTGCAACGTGGTTAATGGTCGTCCCCTGGAAGTTCTTTTGGCCCAACCCCGCGGATTTTGTGCCGGCGTGGTTCGCGCCATCGAGATCGTCGAGCGCGCGCTCGAGAAATACGGCCCGCCGGTCTATGTGCGCCATGAGATCGTCCATAACAAATACGTGGTCGAGAGCCTGAAGAACAAGGGCGCGATCTTCGTTGAGGATCTCTCGGAAGTGCCCCCGCATGCCGTCACCGTGTTCAGCGCCCACGGCGTGGCACGCAGCGTTGAGGAGGAAGCCGCCGCGCGCGGCCTACCGGTTCTCAATGCCACCTGCCCGCTTGTGACCAAGGTGCACAACCAGGGCAAGCGCTATATGTCGAAA
>JAQGJF010000274.1 GCA_028290765.1 Tardiphaga sp. | reverse complement strand
ATTTCGACGAGATGCCCCGAGCACATCCTCTTCAGCGAAGGTTTCGGAGTTCCGGTTCCCAGCAAGCGTATACGCATTTCCAACTGTTCCTTGTGTGATACTGCATCAGGAGCGCTGCATGCCCCATTTCCGAACCGTCCGGATCTCAATCGCGCGGAAGATAACGCCCTCCATCAACAGCCCGATGAGGACGACACAGATCAGCCCGGCGAACACGTAATCGGTCTCGAGCTGATTGCGCTTCTCGAAGATGAACCAGCCGATGCCGCCGGAGCGGGACGAGACCCCGAACACCAGCTCGGCTGCAATCAAGGTGCGCCAGGCAAACGCCCAACCGATCTTCAGTCCCGCCAGGATCGAGGGAAACGCCGCGGGAATCAGGATCCGCGCCGCATAGCGAAACCCGCGCAAGTCGTAATTTTTTCCGACCAGCCGCTGGGTTTCGGAAACGGCGAGAAATCCGGAATAGGTGTTGAGCGCAACCGGCCACAACACCGAATGCACGATCACGAAAACCAGGCTTGGGGTTCCCAATCCGAACCACAGCAAAGCGAGCGGCAGCAAGGCGATCGCCGGCAAGGGATTGAGCATGGCGGTGAGGGTCGTCAGTAGATCGGAGGCGATCCGGGTGGTCGCCGCCAGCGCCGTAAGGATCGTTGCCAGCACGATCCCGATCGAATAGCCGAGCAGCAGCACGGCGATTGAATTCCAGACCCGCGTCAGCAGCGGCCCAAGAACCAGCGAATCCCACAAGGCCGCGAAGGTGGCGCCGACCGTCGGAAAGGTCAGCGGATTGTCGAGGTAGCCGGCGTAGACCTGCCAGACCGCGATCAGCACCAGGAGCACGGTGCAGCGGCGCACCGCCGTGATGTTGAAGAGCTTTTCGACGGACGACAGCGGCACCTGCGGATCGCCGGCCTGCAGCTCATCGCTGGTGTTGTTCTCGAACTCCGGGCGTATCGGAGGCGTTGCCCTGCGCCGTAGCGATCCATCGAGGCGTGGCGTGCTTGCATCATCCATGATGCGCCTCCTCGAACAGCATCGAATGAATGCGCCGGCTCAGCGCCATAAACTGCGCACCGTCCTGCTGGTCGTGGCCGAATTGGTGGGCGTTCAGTTCCGCCTTCACCCGCCCGGGATGTGGCGACAGCACCAGAATGCGCGAGCCGATGATGATGGCCTCTTCGATCGAGTGGGTGACGAACAGGATGGTGAAGCCGGTATCGTCCCACAGCCGCAGCAATTCTTCCTGCATCTTGTGGCGCGTCAGCGCATCCAGCGCCGCAAACGGCTCATCCATCAACAGGATGGCGGGCTCCATCACCATGGCCCGGGCGATGGCGACGCGCTGCTTCATGCCTCCCGACAACATATGGGGATAGACGTCGGAAAATTTTGTCAGGCCGACCTTGGCGACCGCCGCCAGCGCGCGCTGCTTCATGTCGCCGCGCGTGAATTTGCGGCTCGACAGCATTGGGAACATGACGTTTTGCAGCACCGTTTTCCACGGCAGCAGCTGGTCGAAATCCTGAAATACCATCATGCGATCGAGGCCGGGACCGACAACTCTCTCGCCGTGGATGCTGATGCTGCCCTCGACCGGCTGGATGAATCCCGCGACGCTTTTGAGCAGGCTCGACTTGCCGCAGCCCGAAGGCCCGAGCAGGACAAACCGGTCGCCGGAATAGACCTGGAAAGAGACCCGATGCGTTGCGGTGACCAGCGCTTCCGACGTCTTGTATTGCAGGGTGACGCGATCGACCGAAAGCAGGGGTGCTTCCCCGACGGCGGACCTGCTCGTATCCAGCTCGCCAATTCGACGCGATTGGAAGTCGCTCACCCGACCCCTCCGGAAAGCCGCCATCGGCAGGTCCAACAGCATTGTCGACCCCGTATTTAGCCTATAGTGGAAAAAACTAAAGCTATAGAGTTTAAGAGTCAAGCCGGACGGCGGCGATATCGAACCGGTCTCGGCCGCCGGTGCGTACGGGCCCGTTGCCACTCAAAATGATCGAACCGAATGACCGCTGGAATCATCGACGAACGCGAGATCGCGCGCGGCAAGGGCCTCCGAATCAGGCAGCGGGCGGAAGAGCTACTGCGAGATCAGGCGATTGAGCCTTGTCTGGTCATGATCATCGTCGGTACTGCCGCACAAGGACGTCGACAGATTTCATCCGACCAATATCGGAGGGATGGATCTCGGGCGACTCCGTCTTGCTCCCCTTAAGGAGTGTTACGGATGCTGGCCCACGAGAATATTCCGATCGTGGAATTCGGCTACCTGCACCTTCAACGTAAAATCGTGATCCAAGTGGTGGCAGGGCCGATCGACCTTCCGGCCGGCCACTGCAGAGCCGGCCGGCAGATGCTTGAATTCGCAAATCAGACTATCCTTAACGCCAAACACCACGTCCGAGTCCAGGTACTGATCCCCTGCTACGAATGGATGCGTCACGAGTTGCTCGCATCCGGGCGCGCTGATCATGAAATGGACGTGCGCCGGCCGCCACGGATGACGACCCTGGGCCTTGAGTATTTCGCCGACCGGTCCGTCGTGCGGAACCGGATACGCCGCCGGCTTGGCTGCTCTGCGGGAAAACGGCGATCAGCGGCTGAGCGACCTCGCCATGGTGACAACCACGGAGATTTCGACGTTGTCACGCCTTGTCGGTGAGATGAAGCGCAAGGGTTTGGTCACGCGCAGCCGTCTCGAAGACAATGGACGAACCGTTGCGATCAATCTGACGTCAAAGGGCAAATCCCTTGTCGAGGAATTGATGCCCATCGCCGTTCATTTTGAAGAGGTGGCTGTATCCAGCTATTCAGAGAGCGAGATAACTCGCCTCAAAACCGTCTTCCGGGAAATCTATGAGCGCTTGGGATCGATAGAACCCGAAATCGAGGCTGCAAAGGCCTCTCTGAAACCAAAGCGGAAGTCTGCTCCACGCCGGTCTTGATCGATATCGCGTGCGGAAGACCGATCGGCAAACGCCGGACCTTCAACAGCGATGCGGATGCGGAGGACGCGTCGCGATTTCCCTGGAGTTCCGCCGCCTCCGCCAGAGCGAGGAGCGACGCGACGAAGCAATCCAGACCTTGCTTGCGGCCCTGGATTGCTTCGCGGAGCCTGTCATCGGGCGCGCATTCGCGCGACCCGTTGGCTCGCAATGACGGAGCCGGTGACGCCGATTTAACCTAAACCGCAAACCGCCGGGCTCCGAACCGGTCTCAATCGTACAGGACCGCCGCGATCTTCGGGTCGGTGAGGTTGGACTTGTCGTACCAGTAGAAGCCGGTGTCCGTGACCTTCGGCAACTTCTCACCCTTCAACGCCTTCACCGCCGCATTGACGGTGCAGGCGCCGATGCCGATCGGGTTCTGGGTGATGGCGCCCGCCATCTCGCCCGAGGCTATCGCCGCCTTCTGCTGCTTGCCGGAATCATAGCCGATGACCACCACCTTCTTCTTCATTTCCTTGACGCCGTTCAGCACGCCGATCGCGGAGCCCTCGTTGGCGCCAAAGACGCCCTTCAGGTTGGGATTGGCCTGGAGGATCGACTTGGTGATTTCCGTCGATTTCAGCTGATCGCCGCCGCCATACTGCACGCTGACGATCTTGATCTTCGGATGCTTGTCTTTCATCTGCTTCAGGAAGCCGTCACGACGGTCGATGCCGGTGCGGCTGGTCTGATCATGCACGACCACGGCGACATCGCCGGCGTCACCGATCAGGTCCGCCATCTTGTCAGCCGCGAGGCCGGCGGCGGCGAGGTTGTCGGTGGTGCAGGTCGTCAGCGGAATGTCGCTGTCGACGCCCGAGTCGAAGGCGATGACCGGGATCTTCGCGGCCTCCGCCTTCTTCAGCAGCGGGATGGCCGCCTTGGAGTCGAGAGCGGCAAAGCCGAGCGCTTGCGGCTTCTTCGCCAGCGCGGCCGAGAGCATGTCGATCTGCTTGTCGACCATGGCCTCGGTTTCCGGGCCTTCGAAGGTGATCTTGACGTTGCCGGTTTTCGCCGCCTGCTCGGCGCCGAGCTTCACCGCCTGCCAGAACTGGTGCTGGAACCCCTTGGAGACGAGGGGAATATAGACATCGTCGGCCCGGGCACCCGTGGATACTCCACCCACTCCCGCCAATATCAGGGCGCCGAGCGCGACGCCAAAGAGCTGCTTGTTCAACATTGCACTTCCTCCGCTCAAGTTGACATTTGTTCTTGTGTTTGCCGCCCGGATCCGCGGGCGGCGGCGGTCTTCAGGTCGAAGTCCGTTGACCTGTCTGAAGCTGGCCTCCCATTGGTTATCCACGCTTGCGGCGCAGCATGTCGCCGTAGACCGCAAGGATGATGATGAGCCCGGTGACGACGAATTGCCACTCCTGCGCCACCGACAATATCCGCAAACCGTTGGTCAGCACGCTGATGATGAAGGCGCCGATGATCGTGCCGAGAATCGTTCCGGTGCCGCCGCTCAACGACGTGCCGCCGATGACCACCGCGGCGATCGCGTCGAGCTCGTAGCCCTGGCCGAGCGCCGGCTGCGCGGAATTGATGCGCGAGGCGAGCAGAAGGCCGGCAACGCCGCAGATGGCGCCGCCGAGACCGTAGATGATGATCTTCCAGCGATCGACATTGACGCCGGAGAGGCGCACCGCTTCCTCATTGCTGCCGATGGCGAAGGTGTAACGACCGAGCGAGGTGCGGTTGAGCACGACGGCGGCGAGGATCGCCATGACGAACAGGATCAGCGCCGCGTTGGGGATCGGCAATCCGGGCACCACGTAGCCGAGCAGGGAATCCTGCGAGATCACCGAAAAATTCTCGGTGTTGCTGAAATAGATCGGCTTGCCGCCGGAGACCACCAGCGACAGCCCCTTGAGCACCAGCATCATGCCGAGCGTCGCGATGAAGGACGGGATTTTCATTTTCGCGATCAGCGTGCCGGAAACGCTGCCGCAGAGCGCGCCGGCCGCGATCGCCGCAACGATGCCGGTCCACATCGGCAGCTCCCAATAGGTCAGGAACACGCCTGCCACGACCGCACAGAACGTCATCAACGTGCCGACCGACAGATCGATGCCGGCGGTGATGATCACAAAGGTCGAGGCAATCGCCAGCACGCCGTTCACGGCCGTGGCCTGCAAGATGTTGATCATGTTGTCGGTTTGCATGAAGGCGGGCGATGCGAAGCTGAAATAGACCAGCAGCAGCACGAGGCTTGCGAAAGCGAGCAGCTTCTGCAGCGCCGCGGGCCCCAAGAGCCGGCGCTTGAGCGCGCTAATCCATCCGTAATCGCCCGCCTTGAGGCCGTCTTTCTGGGCTAATCCCGGATTGTCCATGGTTCACGCTGCCTTCGAGGTTTCACGTTGCGTCGCCAAGTGCATGATGCGTTCCTGCGTCGCCTGATGCGGCAGGAGTTCGCCGGTGATACGGCCTTCGCACATCACCACGATCCGGTCGCTCATCCGCAAGACTTCCGGCAGCTCCGACGAGATCATGACGATCGCCTTGCCCTGGTCGGCGAGCGATCGCAGCAATTTGTAGATTTCGCTTTTCGCGCCGATGTCGATGCCGCGCGTCGGCTCGTCGAAGAACAGGACATCGCAATCGCGATCGAGCCACTTGGCGACGACGATCTTCTGCTGGTTGCCACCCGAGAGCAGGCGAACCTGTTGCACCGGCGAAGGCGTGCGGATGTTCAGTAGCCTGATGAACCGGCTGGTCGCGCCGCGGATCGCCCGCTTCCTCAGGAAGAAGTTCATCGCAAGATATTTCGGAAGGTTCGACATCACCACGTTGGCCTCGACGTCCATGCCGGTAGCGAGCCCGAAGCGCTTGCGATCTTCGGACAGGTAACCGATGCCGTTGGCAACGGCATGTTGGGGCGTGCGGATCGACACTTTCCGCCCCTGGACGAGAATGTCGCCCGATTGGCGCGAATCGGCGCCAAAAATCGCCCGAGCCACCTCGGTCCGTCCGGCCCCCATCAGCCCGGCAAAACCGAGAATCTCGCCCTTTCGCAGGGTAAAGCTGACATCGCGCACCAGCGGCCCGCAATTCAGGTTGCGCACCTCGAGCGCGATATCGCCGGCCGGAGCGACGCCTTCGACGCGCTCGTCGCTCAAGGTGCGGCCGACCATCATGCCGATGATGGTCTCGATAGCGGTGCCCTCGGCCGGCACGGTGGC
>JAQGJF010000033.1 GCA_028290765.1 Tardiphaga sp. | reverse complement strand
CGCATCTTCACCCGGCCGCCGGACAGCATATGCATTTTCATCGGTTGTCTCCTCGCATGCGCCGGCCAGCCGCGCCTTCCTCAGCTGTCGAGCATCTTTCGCACCGCGGCCGCGAGCTGGTCGCTGGTCAGGGGCTTCTGGATCAGGTCGACCCCCGGATCGAGCCGGCCCTGGTGGACGATGGCGTTACGCGAATATCCGGTCATGAACAACACCTTCAGGGCGTGCCGGCGCGCCCTCGCCTGCTCGGCGAGGCTACGACCGTTGATGCCGGGCATCACCACATCGGTCAGAAGCAGCCCGATCTTGCCGGCCTCGTCCAGCAGCCGCAGCGCGTCCTCGCCGCTTTCGGCCTGCAGGACATCATAGCCTAGCCCACCGAGCGTCTCCACGACATAGGCGCGGACATCGGCATCGTCTTCTACCACGAGAATGCATTCGCCGGAGCGAGCGAGGTTCGGTTCGCTGCGCGGTTGTTCCTCCGTCACCACGATTCCGGCGAAGCGGCGCAGATAGATCTTGATCGTGGTACCTTCGCCGACCTCGCTGTAGATCTTCACATGGCCGCCGGTCTGCTTCACGAAGCCGTAGACCTGGCTGAGGCCGAGCCCGGTGCCATGGCCGGCGAGCTTGGTGGTGAAGAACGGCTCGAAGGCACGGTCGATGAAGTCCCGGGTCATTCCCATGCCGGTGTCGGTCACCGCGATCTGGACATATTGTCCGGGCTGGGTCTCGGGATGGTTTCGGCAATAGGCCTCGTCCAAATAGGTATTGCTGGCTTCGATGGTCAATTTGCCGCCGCTCGGCATGGCATCGCGGGCATTGACCGCGAGATTGAGAATGGCGGATTCCAGTTCCGCGGCATCCACCTCCACCGGCCAGATGCCGCCGCTGCCGACGATTTCGAGCGAAACGTCCTCGCCGAGCGCCCGGCGCAAAAAATCCGACAACCCGTTCAGCAACCGGTTGACGTCGAGCGCGGTCGGGCTGAGCGGCTGCTGGCGGGAAAACGCCAGCAGCCGTTTGGTCAGCGTCGCGGCGCGTTGCGCGCCGTGCATCGCATTGTCGACGCGCCGCACCAGCCGCACCTGCGCGCCTTCGGTCCACGATCCGAGCTGGCGCTGGGCTGCTTCGAGGTTGCCGATGATGATGGTGAGAAGGTTGTTGAAATCATGCGCCACGCCGCCGGTGAGATGGCCGATGGCTTCGAGCTTCTGCGATTGCCGCAGCGATTCCTCCGCCAGCACGCGCCGGTCCATTTCCCGGTAGAGGCGCTTGGTCCGTCGCAACACCGCGAGCAGGGTCAGGAACAGGAACAGCGTGGCGGGGATGCCGAAGATCAGATGCGCGCCCATCGCCGCGATCCACTCGCTTCGGATGACGGCGTACTGGATTCCGGCCGTCAAGTAGACCGGCGTGGTGCTGAACCGGCGGACCGCAAAGCGCCACTCGATATGATCGATCGGAGAGACCGTCGTATAAACTCCGCCCTGCGGATGACCCGCGATGGTGCGGCGGAACATCGTATCCTCGCCGAGCCTATCGCTGGCGCCGACGGGTGCCGCGGGGTATCGCGACAGAAACACGCCGTCTTCCCGGATCAGCGCGTATTGCAGGCCGGCCGTATAGGCCAGGGTGGAAAAGAAGCGGAAGAAATTGCTCGGCAGCACGGAAACTTCGAGCACGCCCATGAACACGCTGTCGCGGACGAGGCGCCGGCTCACCGTGAAAAACGGCAGTCCGTTGAAATTCGAATGATAGACCCGGCCGTAAAAAGTGCCGACATCATGCTTGACATGCGCCTGGAAAAAATCGCGATCGGCATAGTTCCCCGACGGCGGCGGATGCACGCGCGATGAAACCGCCGCCCGCCCTTCCCGGTCATATATCCACACCGACTGGATGATGGGCGTCCGCGTGAACCTGTTGAATTGCAGATAGAGCCGCTCTTCGTCTTTTCGGATTTCCTGATCCGACAGTCCCGAAACCAAGTCGGTCGCGTTGTCCAACGTCAGGTCGATCAGCTCGAACGCCTTGATCGCCTGCTCCTGCTGCACATCGAGCGAGCGGACCAGCCGTTCATCCGCCAGCGCCCCGATATTGTGATAGCTGACCCATGACGCATAGATGAAGAGCAGGCAGGGAATGACGAGCGAGGCGGCGATGGCCAACCGAACCAGCCGGATCGTCAGTTCTCGCGCCTGCATGGTAATCGAATCCCCAGTCCCGGGTCGAGTTTAGGCCGTGATTCGGCCGCGCACCAGACATGGGCTGCGCCGCACTCCCGATCCGTGCTAGCGTGGCAGGCCGCATGGGAGAAGAACGATGACCGCAACCGACAAGCTGTTCGCCGGATCGATCCCCGAGCTCTACCAGCAGTTTCTGGTTCCGCTGATCTTTGAATCCTGTGCGCGCGATCTGGCCGAACGCATCGCCGGGATTAACCCGGGGGACGTGCTGGAGACCGCCGCCGGAACCGGGGTTTTGACGCGCGCGATCGCATCGCGGCTTGCTGCGCACGCGCACATCGTCGCGACCGATCTCAACCAGCCGATGCTCGATCGCGCCATGGCGCTGTCCGAGGACGATCGGATCGAATGGCGGCAGGCCGACGCCCTGGCGCTGCCGTTCGAGGAGCAAAGCTTCGACGTGGTGGCGTGCCAGTTCGGCGCGATGTTTTTTCCCGACAAGGTTCATGGCTACAAGGAGGCCTCCCGCGTCCTGAAGGCGGGAGGCCGATTCGTCTTCAATGTGTGGGATCGCATTTCGGAAAATGAATTTGCCGATGTCGTCACGCAGGCGCTGGCAACGCTGTTCCCCGACGATCCGCCGCGTTTCATGGCGCGCACGCCGCACGGCTACCATGATGCCGCGCGGATTCGCGACGACCTGACGGCGGCGGGGTTTACCGGGATTTCCGTCGACGCGGTCGAGGCAAGAAGCAGGGCCGCCTCCGCCCGCGATGTCGCGATCGCCTATTGCCAGGGGACGCCGCTGCGGACGGAAATCGAGGCGCGCGATGCGGCCGGACTGGAACGCGCGACGCAACATGCCACCGAAGCCCTGGCCCGCCGGTTTGGCGATGGCGCCGTCGATGGCCGGATCCGGGCCTTGGCTATCACCGCGACGCGCTGAATAAAGAAAAAGCCCCCGCAGATGCGGGGGCTTTCTTGACCTGGATGTCGCCTAGCGCAACAGCAGGATCAGGATGATGAGAGGAATCGGAATTCCGATCAGCCAAAGCAGAATGGGCATGTGATTTTCCTTTCAGGTTGATGACGAAGCGTAGGCCTGCCGGCGAACCATGGTGCCCCAGGTGCCGTCGCGAAGTCCGCCACCTTCGGTCGCTGCGAGGCTGGCGCAGAACGCGCCGAGCAGAAGCGACGCCGTCAGCCAGAACGCCAGTTGGGCAGTGGCCTTTCGGGTGGCGTCGAGATCGGCCTTGGCCTGGATGATCACGTCATTGACGCGCTTTTCGGCGTCGGCCTGGCTGAGGCCAGTGCGTGCCGCGACCACCTTGGCGACGTAGGTCCGATCGGCCGGCTTGAGATCGCCACCGCTGCGGAAGCTCGAGGTGAACAGCCGCAACATCTCGCCGCGTGAATCACTACCATTCTGCGCCGATGGTGTGTCGGGTCGCAGCAGCGTGTCGACATAGCCGTCCATCGGACCGCTCTGGCTGGCGGCCATGGTGGCTCCCTGCGTGGCTCCGGAAGCCGCGCCGCCGATCAGGCTACTGGCGGGCGACGCCAGCAGCACCGCGCCCAGCACCGAGGCAAAGGCCCAGGCGACGAAGCCGTGCGCGGTATCGCGGAAATACACTTCGTCGCTGCGCACGCCGACCCAGCGCGTTCGCAGCCGGCCGGCGATATAGCCGCCGATCGAGGACGACAGCATGGCGATGACGATGAGGTAGAGACCAGTGCCGATCTTGAATGTCGTGGCCGATACGCCCACGCCGCTCCATGGCGAGACGACGGACAGGCCAAGGCCGATGCCGAAGGCCAGCAGCACCAGGGTCAGCGCACATGAGACAACAGCGCCGGCGGTCACCGCCGCCCACGAGACTCCGGCGACAGAGGGTTCCCCGTTATCTGTTCCGGGTTGAATGACAACAGCATCGATCATGGCCCGCGCTCCCAGCTATGCGGCAAAAGTTTGAACAAGATTCGCTCTTGTGCCGCATCAATGTGCAGCCGGAATAATGGTTCCGCTGGATGCAACGCGATCATTTTCGGCGAACGGAGAAACTGTCGGCTTGGTGACATTGCGAAATTCGGTCTGCCGACGTCAGCAGCGCGAGGGACGTAACCAGATGGCGCTACGCATAATACCGCAGGCAGAATCTTGCCGCCAAGTTCTTGCCGCAAGTTCTTGCGGCCAAGATCTTGCCGCTTTGTCGCCATCGCGCGGGCAGCGCCGCCACTTTCGTCCCCAACGACAACGCATGTCCCTTATGTCGCCGTCGCGCCTGATACTTTCGGTCGCACCGGACGCGCCGATTAACTGTCCATCAACCGGAACGCCGAGCGGAAAAAACCGTTCTCCTTGCACGATTTTTCGAAGGAGAATGTAAAATGAAAAGTATCAAGGTTCTCGGCGCTGCAGCCCTGCTGACAGCGGCTCTCGCGTCGCCGGCATTCGCCCAGGGTGGTCAGAGCGGCGGGCCGATCGGTGGCGGTGGAGCCGTCTCCGCCCCCTCCGGTGGCGGCGGTCGCGGTGGCGGCGGTGGAGCCGTCTCCGCCCCATCCATGGGCGGCGGTCGCGGTGGTGGCGGCGGAGCCATCTCCGCCCCATCCATGGGAGGTGGAGCCCGCGCCGCCATGGGTGGCGGACCCATTGGTGGTGGCGGCGCGATGATCGGCAATCGCGGCGGCGCACAAATTGCCGGCGGCGGCTGGAACCGCGGTGGCGGCAACTGGAGCGGCGGTGGCTGGCGCCATCATCACCACGGCGGCTTCGGCCGCGGCGTGGGCGCCGGGTTCATTGCCGGATCGACGCTCGGTTACTACGGCAACGACTACGCCTATGGCTCCGGCTATTACCCCGGCTACTACGACGATTCCTACGCCTATGCCGACGATGACGCCGTAGGTGTGGTGGTCGGAGCGGACGATCCGGCATCCTGCGCCGCGCGATTCCGGTCGTACGACCCGCGGTCGGGAACCTATCTTGGCTATGACGGGCTGCGTCATCCCTGCCCGTAATACCCCGTCGCACGGAAAGCACATCGAAAGAGGCGGCTCGAAGCAGCCGCCTTTTTTGTGATCGCATCGTTTTGAATTGAGCGCCGTCCGCTTCCGTCACGCCGCCTGTCGCGACGCCTCGTCCATCGCAGTTTCGGGCGCCTGTTCGGTCAGCACGATGAACCTGGCCAGCTGCGTCGTTCCAAAACTGGTGGAGATCGCGACGTCGGCGGCATCGCGGCCGCGCGCCATCACGATGCGGCCGATGCGCGGATGGTTGTGACGGGCATCGAAGGTGAACCATTGGCCGTCGAGATAGACCTCGAACCAGGCGCTGAAATCCATCGGCGCCGGATCGATCGGAACGCCGATGTCGCCGAGATAGCCGGTGCAATAGCGCGCCGGGATATTCATGCAGCGGCACAGCGTCACGGCGAGATGGGCGAAGTCGCGGCAGACGCCGACCTGCTCGTGATGGCCTTCCGAGGCGGTGCGGTCGCAACGAGCGTGGTGGTAGCCGAACGAAATCCGCGCATGCGCATAATCGCAGATCGCCTGCACCCGCGCCCATCCGCCCTGAATGCCGCCGAACAGCGACCAGGCCAGATCCGACAATTTTTGCGTGTCGCAGTAGCGGCTGCCGAGCAGATAGACCAGTACGTCGTCGGGCAGTTCACCGACCGGCACTTGCCGCGCTTCGGGCACCACGGCATCGGGCAGGCCGCTGTCGGCGATCAGAAAATCATTGCCGATTTCCAGGAGGCCGGGCGGGGCGACGATCCGCGTGCAGGTGTTGCCGAACAGATCGACATAATCGCGCGCGTTCACGTCGCTGGAAAAGCGGATCCGGTGCGGGCCGAGCAGATCGCCTGAGCGCGACGGATGGATGCTGAGCATCAAGCTCATGGGCGTTTCCTGGAAACACTGGAACGCGATGTCGTAGCCCGCACGAATCTGCACCGAAATCTCCATGATTTGCCGGATCGGAAATGAACAGCCGGCCGATAATGGCGCGGGGCGGCGTTCGTTCCCGGCATGCGGATGAGATTGTGCGGAAATTTGAGGCAGTTCGCTAAGTAGCCCGGTCAAGCGCCGGGCGATGATGATCTTCTCCGCCTCGCCGCCGCGGTGGTGCCGCGGATCACCAGGCTGGTGCCGAGAACGGTACGCACATCCCTGACGATTCGCGTTTTCAGGATCTCCATCAGCAGCGCAACCGCGACGCGGCCCGCTTCCGCGCAGGCATTGGAAACGCTGGACAGCGGCGGATAGGTCGCAGCACCCAGCACGTCGTCGCAGCCGACGACGCTGAAGTCTCGCGGCACCGCGACGCCGCGCGCCGCGAGGCCGGCGAGCGTCCCTTGCGCCATCAGGTCGTCGAAGGCCACCGCCGCCGTCGCGCCATCAGCGAGAATGGCCGGTGCGGCGGCATAGCCGGTTTCGAACGACGCCATCTGCACCGGCACGATCAGGACTTCCATTCCATGGACTTTCGCCCGGCGCCGCACCGCGTCACGCCGCTGCGCGTTCGACCAGGAATTTTTTGGCCCGCTGACATAGGCGATGCGCTGATGACCAAGCGCGGCCAGGTGATCGACCGCCTCGCCGACCCCGACCCCGCTGTCCATCAGCACGCGCGGGATGCCCTTGACGTCGCGGTTGATCAGCACCAGCGGCCGCCGCGTGGCGTGAAAGCGGATCCGCTCCTCGGTCAATCGCGACGAGGCGAGGATGAATCCCTCGACCTGGGTCGAAAAGCGGCCGACCAGCTTCTCCTCCTGCGTCGGATTCTCATCGGAATTGCCGAGAAACACGCAAAAGTCCCGCGCGTCCGCCTCGGTTTGCGCGGCGCGGATCAGCGGTGGGAAAAACGGATTGGCGACGTCGGGCACCACCAGTGCGAAATTGCCGTTGCGACCGGTCGACAGCGCGCGCGCGGTATGGTTCGGCACGTAGCCGATCTTCTGCGCGATCGCCTTCACCCGGCGCACGGTCTTCGCGTTGAGCATATCGGGGCGTGTGAACGCGCGGGAAACCGTGGCCCGCGAGACCCCGGCGGCCTCCGCCACCTGGCTGATCGTCGGCGCCTCCCGGCGACTGGTGAGGTCGACCATCCACATCCCCGTTGGCCGCCGGCCTCGCGGCGGCTCTATGACCGGCACCGTCGCCTTGACCCGCAACCGGTTGCATAGAATAGTACAGGCCGCCGGTGCCGCAAGCAACACCGCCGGCCCATACGCGCGCACATCCGCATTCGACCGCTTGAAGAAACGTCCAGATGGAATCGATGGTTACCTCGCTCGAGCCGGCCCGTCACCGCACGGTGGAACGCCTGCGGGTCTGTTCCTTTGCCACCCGCGCGACGATGGGCCGGGCCGCCGCGCATGACATTGCCGCGGCGATCCGCGCCCGGCTGGCCACCGGCGCGGGTGTCCGCATGATTTTCGCCGCGGCGCCGAGCCAGGATGAGATGCTCGAGGCGCTGATCGCCGAGCCCGGCATCGACTGGCGCCGCGTCACGGCTTTCCACATGGATGAGTATATCGGTCTCGCCCCCGGCGCACCGCAACGCTTCGCGGTGTGGCTTCAGGACCGCCTGTTCGGCCACCTGCCGTTCGCCGCCGTCCATCCGATCCTGCCGGAGCCGGATGCGGACAAAGCCGCCGCGCAATACGCCACCTTGCTCGACGCCGCGCCGATCGACATCGTCTGCCTCGGCATCGGCGTCAACGGCCACCTCGCCTTCAACGATCCGCCGGTCGCCGACTTCGCCGATCCCAACGACGTCAAAATCGTCGAACTCGACGACGTCTGCCGTCAGCAGCAGGTCGACGACAAATGCTTTGCCGATTTCGCCTCGGTGCCGCGGCGCGCGCTGACGCTGACGATCCCGCGGCTGCTGCGCGCCGATCGGCTGTTCGCCGTCGTGCCGGGCCCGCAAAAGCGCGAGGCGGTCCAAAATACGCTGCACGGTCCCATCGCCACCGCCTGCCCGGCCAGCGTGCTGCGCCGGCACGCCGACTGCACACTCTATATCGATGCCGGATCCGACCCCGATGGCTAGCTCGAACGATAGGACGATCGTTGGCCGCGACATCGCCACCGGTCGCGGCATTTCCGTGGCGCTCTCTCATGGGCGCATCAGTGCCATCGGGCCGGCCGAAGCCCCCTCCGCGCCCTGGCTCGCCGCCGGCCTGATCGACCTGCAGGTCAATGGCTACCGCGGCCTCGATTTCAACGACGGCGCGCTGACGCCGGACCGTGTCATCGAATTGACGCGCATGATGCCACCGCTCGGCGTCACCACTTTTCTGCCGACGCTGATCACTGCGTCGCGGGCCTCGCTGGTATCGGCGCTGGCCGCGATCGCGCAAGCGCGGCGGCAGGATCCGCTGTGCGCCCGGATGATCCCCTTCGTCCATGTCGAGGGTCCCTGGCTCGCCCCCGAAGACGGTCCGCGCGGCGGCCATCCGCGCGAACACATCAGGTCGCCCGATACAGACGAATTGGCCGAATGGCAGCGCGCCAGCGGCAATTTAGTCGGCAAGATCACGCTGTCGCCGCATCATGACGGCGTCGAGCATTTTGTCCGGGCGCTGGCCGAACAGCAGATCCTGGTCGCGATCGGCCATACCTCGGCAACCGCCGAACAGATCCGCGCCGCGGTCTCGGCCGGGGCCAGGCTGTCGACCCATCTCGGCAACGGCTCCGCGGCAACATTGCCGCGCCACCCCAATTTCATCTGGGCGCAACTCGCCGACGACCGTCTCGACGCCGGCTTCATCACCGACGGCTTTCACCTGCCGGCCGATACGTTCAAGGCGATGCTGCGGGCGAAGGGCCTGGAGCGGTCGTATCTCGTCTCGGACAAGACCGCGCTCGGCGGCATGCCGCCGGGAATCTACGACCAGCCGATCGGCGGCCGCGTCGAGGTCGGCCACGACGGCCGCCTCAGCGTGATGGGAACGCCGTATCTCGCCGGCGCCAGCCGTCCGCTGAAACAAGACGTCGCGCTGGCGATCGGCATGGCCGGCCTCACGCTCGCCGAGGGAGTGCAGCTCGCGACGGTCAATCCCGGTAAGTTTGTCGGCAACCGCGGCCACCTCGCCGTGGGTGAGGTAGCGGATCTGATGCTGTTCGACTGGGAGGAAGGCGCGGAGACGCTGGCGATCCGGGAGACGTTTGTGGCCGGGGAGAAGTGGAGCGCGGATTGACGTTTGTTGCCGGCGATCAGTGGCAGGCTCCGCCTTGACCCGCAACCGGTTGCATAGCAAATTGTCGGGGAGCGGCTTTCTCGTACCGAAGGGGATCACCATGGCTGAGACTTGTCTTGAGACCAGCGGCGTCAAACATCGTCGGTCCGCGTTGGCCGCCTCCATCGTCGGCGCCGCGCTGCTGATCGGCGGCACCGCGGCGCAGGCGCAGAAGATCACGGTATGGAGCGGCTATCCCGAGATGGAGCCGTTCTACCGCCACGTCGCCGACGGCATGAAGGCGAAGTTTCCCAAGCTTGACGTCGCGATCGAGGCCATACCGCTCCGCGAACACGAGAAGCGCGTCGCGCTTGCGCTGGCGTCGGGCGGCGATC
>JAQGJF010000226.1 GCA_028290765.1 Tardiphaga sp. | reverse complement strand
GGGGCCGCGGCCGGAGGCGGTGCCGGACGTGGCGGTGGCGGCGGGGCCGCGGCTGGCGGCGGAGGTGCGGGACGCGGAGGCGGTGCGGCCGCCGGCGGCGCAGCCTTCGGAGGCGCCCCCTTCGGCGGTTCTTTGGGCTTTCCGTCGGGACCGGTTTCGGCCGCAGGCGCACCGCCCTGCGCCAGGACCACAGGCGCATTGGCATTGTCTGCGCGTGCCGAAGGTGCCGCAAGTTGCGCGACGGTGAGCGCTGTCGTGGTGAGCAGCGCGAGACGAAGCATTGTCATGATAACCTGTATCCCCGAAAAGAATTTCAGCAAAACAACAGCCTGCTGTCCGAGCGCGTCGGTAAAACGATCAATTGTCAGCGATTTGGCCGGATTGTGGCAAGCGCGCCACACCAGAGTCGATATATTTCGATTCGGCAATCGACCTGAACGCCCATTGTTCATGGTCCATTCAGACCGTTGCTGCGCGAGTTCTTACGTCGCCCCGATGCCGCCGGGAGCCGCGGCGGGAGAAGGCGTTGGCGGCCCCGCCGGTCCACGCACCGGCAGTTCGTCGGGCGTCGAGCCCGGCAATTCCTGCGGCAGGCTCGGTTCGCCGGGATCCTGCATCGGCGGCGGAATCTCGGGCCGCGGATTGCCGGCCGGATCTTCCTGCGGCGGCTCGGTCGGCTGTCCGGGCTTGATCGGCGGATCCTCGACGGGATCGATGCCCATCAGAGCGCGACCTTGCGGCGGCGCGCGTCGCTCAGGAAATAAATCGCATTGTGGTCGCGCTCGACATAAGCGGCCATCGGGCGCGCGCGCAGCTTGCTGCCGTCGCGGGTGACCAGCATCGCGAAGCCGATCTTTTTCATCAGGTCCCAGGCGCGTTCCACAGCCTTTACATTATCCTTGGCGTTGTCATTGGCCATCTATCGCTCCATCGCTGTTGAATCGATAACGGCAGGGCGTGGTCGATGTTCCTCGCCGGCCACCGGGAACGCGGCCGATTGACAGCCGGTCTGGAACCGATCATCGAGACGCGAGCGTCCTCTGGGAGCGCCGCCGGGGGAAGATTCCATGCCGATTGCTTACTGGTGCATTCTGATCGCCGCCTTGCTGCCGATCGCCCTGGTGAGCTTCGCCAAGGCCGGCGCCAGCGGCGACAATCGCCATCCGCGCGAGACCCTCGAAGGCCTTCCGGCGGCAAAGCGCCGTGCCTATGCGGCGCACGAGAATGCCTATGAGAATTTTCCGTTCTTCGCCGCCGCGGTGATTTCAGCGGCGATGCTGGGCGCCCCGATCCGTACCATCAACATTCTGGCGATGCTCTACATCGCGATCCGCATCGCCCACGGGGTATTCTATATCAACGACAATTCCAGCCCGCGCTCGCTGGCCTATCTGGCGGGCCTGGTCGTCAACATCGCGATCTTCGTGTTGCCCGCGTTCAAATAGAAGTTTTTCAAACAGGGACTGGCCTCACGAAGGCGCGTGGCACACCGCTTCGATGTTGTGGCCATCGGGATCGAGCACGAAGGCGCCGTAGTAATTCGGATGATAATGCGCGCGGATGCCGGGCGGTCCGTTGTCGCGGCCGCCCGCCGCAAGCGCGGCCTGGTAGAACGCATCGACGGTGGCACGGTCCCTGGCGAGGATCGCGACATGCAGCGGCTTGTTCATGCCGCCCTCGCCGCCGATCCAGAAATTCGGTTTGCCGTCGGCGCCGAAGCCGGCGGCCGGAAAATCGCCGGTCTGCTCCTGCGTGACTTCCATGATCAGGCTGTAGCCGAGCGGCGCCAGCGCCTTGGCGTAGAAGGCCTTGGCGCGGGCATAGTCGGACACCGGAAAGCCGAGATGGTCAATCATCGAAACCTCCTCCAATTCGCGGATCTGTCTTGATCATGGCATTCATTCGGCTATCTGAAATGGTAATTTATTACCTCTCAGCGATGCAGGCCTAACCGCGCAGCAGCAGCGTGTTGCTGCGGGTCTTGCCGGTGGCGACATAACCGCGCGCCAGCATGTCGGCCAGACAGTCCTCACGCCATTCGTTGCGCGACAGATGCTCGATGACGACGGCACGCGGCCACAGCGCCTGCGGCGCGTTGGCAAAGAAGCCGATCAGCACGCGGTCTTCATAGCCTTCGACGTTGATCTTGAGCGAATCGACCCGCGACACGCCGGCGTCCCCGAGAATCCGCAACAGCCGCAGCGACGGTACCTTGATGGCGTTGCCGGCGGATGTCGCACTGGTGGCGATGTGGCTGGCGCCGAGATTGTCGCCATCGGTCTCGATCATCAATTCGCCGTCGCTGTCGCCGGCCGCGGCGGCGACGAGTTTTACATGACGGTAGCCCGACGCCGCGCCGTTGAACGCCAGCCGCGCATGAGTGAGCGGGTGCGGCTCGACCGCGATCACTTGGCCGGCAGGGCCGACATGACGCGCCAGCACCATCGCATAGGTGCCGACATTGGCGCCGACATCGACGAACACCCCGCCCTGCGGCGTATGCGCGCGCAGAAAATCCAGCTCCTCGAGATTGTAGTCGGGATTGAACAGCGCGCCGCGCTCGGTGGCGCTGGCCTGATGATAAAACCGGAACGCCGCGCCCTGGTAATGCGTATCGACCGGTCCGCCGCGCAACCAATTGACCAGGCGCGACAGCATCGGGCGGAACGCGCCGCGCTTCAGGCGCGAGCGTTGCGCCAGCGAAATGACGGCGTGCTGCGCGGCATTCGGCGCAAAAGCGCCGAACGGCGGCGGATTGAGATCATTCGTCAAACCGAATTCCTTGCTGGAGACGCGAACGGCGGCATGCTTAGCCGATTTTTCCGGCGTATCCAACGCGGCTTGGAGTCGTCTTGGCGAAGGCCGGGACGGCTCGTGGAAGCTACGCCGCCTTCGCCGGGTCCTTGCGATGGCGCAGGAAGCGCCTGAGCAGGCGACGCCTGCCCTTGCGCGGAATGAGGTCGATGTCACTAACGAGCTTGGCGCCGCCACGGCGCCGCTCCAGCACGATCTTGCGGCTGTGGAAGGCCTCGAGCTCGGCGCGGTGCGCGACGCTGACCACGGTCGCCCTGGGCAGCTCCTTGATCAAAAGCTCCATCATCTTGTCCTGGCTCCTGGCGTCGAGCGCGGAGGTCGCCTCATCCAGCACGATGATATCGGGATTGTGCAGGAACAGCCGCGCGAAGGCGAGCCGCTGCTTCTCGCCGCCGGACAGGGTCTGGTCCCATGGCGCGTCTTCCTCGATCTTCTCCTTGAGATGCCCGAGCCCTACCTTGTCGAGCGCGGCGCCGATCTGGTCCACGTTCCAGTCCTCCGCGGCCCCGGGATAAGCGACCGCGCGGCGCAGCGTGCCCGAGGGCACATAGGGCTTTTGCGGCAGCATGAACAGCCGCCGGTCGGGATGGAAATCGATGCTGCCGCCGCCCCACGGCCACAGCCCGGCGATGGCGCGCACCAGCGTGCTCTTGCCGGTGCCGCTTTCGCCCGCCACCAGCAGCCGTTCGCCGGGCTCAACCACGACTTCGGTCTCGCCGACCACGGCGGTGCCGTCATCGAGCGTCACCGAGAGGTCGTGCAGGCCCAGGATCGCGTCATCGGTGGTCTCGCCGCGCTGGATGCGGCCGATGCCGTCGCCGCGCTCGGCCCGCTCCAGGCCGTCGAGCGACATCATCAGCGAAGCGATCCGCCGCGCGCAGGCATTCCAGTCGGCGAGGCGCGGATAATTGTCGACCAGCCAGCCGAACGCGCTCTGCACGATGGTGAACGCGCTTGCCGCCTGCATCACCTGGCCGAGCGACATGCTGCCGTCGAGAAATTTCGGCGCGCACAATAGCAGCGGCACCACCGGTGCAATCAGGCTCGATCCCTGCGACACCAGCGTGGTGCGCATATGCTGGCCGGCCAGCCGCGCCCATTGCCGCAAGACTTTGCCGAAGGTCTTGTCGATGCCGTCGCGTTCCTCGTCCTCGCCGCCGAGCAGCGCGATGCTTTCGCCGTTCTCGCGCACCCGCGTCAGCACATAGCGATATTCCGCCTCGGCCTGGTTCTTGTCTTCGGAGATCTGCGCGAAGCGCCGGCCGATGGTCGCGATCGACCCCGAGGCGATGGCCGCATAGATCACCGCGGCAATGACCAGGAAGCCGGGAACGGTGATGGTCGAGCCGCCGAGTTGCAGCGTGAGCGCGCCGCCGATGGTCCAGAGCACCACGATAAAAGTCGTCGCCGACAGGAACGCCGAGGTGACGCCGGCGGCGAAATCCACCGGCGAATCGGTGGCGATGCGCAGATCCTCGGCGATGCGGTATTCCGGATTCTGGTGATCGCCGTCGACCAGATTGAGCTGGTAATAGCGGCCGCTGGTCAGCCAGCGCGACACCACGGAGTTGCTCAACCAGGCGCGCCAGCGGCGCTGAATTCCCATCCGCGCATAGACCTGCGCCACGCCGAGCACGACGCTGCCGATCGCCAGCGGAAAGAACACGCCGGTGAGCGTGAACACCGCCGCCGCATCGCGTTTCTCGATGGCATCGAAGATCGCCCGATTCCAGACGTTGATGCCGTACTGGAAGCCGACATTGGTGACGATGAGAATCAAAAGACCGATGGAAAACGCCCAGGCCAGCCGGTCGCCGCCCGCGCCCCAAAATCCCCTGGCGCTGATCCAGAACCGCGTCAGCAGATAGTCCTTGCGGACCTGCTCGGCTTCTTCCGACGACAATTCCGGGTCTGTCTCGAGCACCTCGGGCGGCGGCGGTTCGATGTTCGAGCCCGATTCGGCAACCACTTCGACGACCGGCGAATCGCTTGCCCCAGGCTTTGTCATGGGCTGATAACGCAAAGGAAATCAAAAGGTTCCTCTCGGTTCCCGGGGAGACTCATGTAGCCCGGATGAGCGGAGCGATATCCGGGAGTCACAGGCAAGTTAACCCGGATATCGCTCCGCTCATCCGGGCTACGAGCTGTCGCAATCCCCGGCTAGGCCTTGATATCCGCGAT
>JAQGJF010000183.1 GCA_028290765.1 Tardiphaga sp. | reverse complement strand
TCCGGGCCTGCGCCAAGCGGCGCATCCCGGAATGACAGAGATCGAGATAACTCAATGCGTGTCTGGTTGGTGGCATTAATGATAGCGTTGACCTCACCCGCATCCGCATCGGAAATTCGCGTCATGGCCGCCGGCAGCCTGAAAGACGCCTTCACCGCCATCTTCACCGATTACACAAAACTCCGCGGCGATAATTTTTTGCAGACCTGGGGACCGTCCGGCGTGCTGCGCGGACGCCTGCAAAAGGGCGAGGCGTTCGACATCTTTGCATCGGCGGCGTTGCCTCATGCGCAGGTCCTGACCGACGCCGGCATCTCCGGTGCCAGCGTGCTGTTCGTGCGCAACGCCTTGTGCATCGTGACCGATGCCGGCGGGCCGCTCGACGGCGGCAATTTGGTCGAGACCCTGCTCCGGTCCGACATCAGGATCGGAACCTCGACGCCAACAGCCGATCCCGCCGGCGACTACACCTGGGAGCTGTTTCACCGCATCGATGCCCAGCGCCCTGGCGCCTTCGACACCTTGTCGAAGAAGGCGCAACAATTGTTCGGCGGCACCACGACCTCGACGCCGGTCAGTGGCCGCCACCGGTTGCTAGTGGCGCTGGACGATCGCGAGATCGACCTGTTCGTCTATTATTGTTCGGGCGCGAAAATTCTGATCAGTGCGTCGCCCAAATACCGGATGATCGACCTGCCGCCGGAATTGTCGGTCGGTCCCGAATACGGCCTGACGGTCTCGCGCAACGCCACGCCGGGTGCTGCCGATTTCGCAATGTACCTGCTTTCGCCGCAAGGCCAGAGCAGCCTGCAGTCGTTCGGGTTCATTCCGGTTACGCTTCCGACCGCGCGATAACGGAGCGGGCTACGCCTTCTTCACAAACGCCGCAAAAGCCTCCGCGTGATCCGGATGCCAGCGTGACAGCGCGGGGCGGTTTTCGACGATGTCGCCCGCGGCCCACAGAATGCGCCGCTCGTCGAGGCTTCGCGGCACGTCGTTGTCGGGGCACAGGATATAAAAGTCGCCCGCCGTCAGCCGCTCGATCATGAAATCGACGGTCTGCTCCGGCGTCCAGGCGGCCTCGGGCTTTTCGCTGCGGCCCTTGGCGGTGAGGCCGGTAAACACAAAACCCGGGATCAGCAGATGCGCGCTGAGCCGGCCGCCGGGAGTGTTGCGCAATTCGTGCTGCAGCGCTTCGGTGAACGCCTTCACGCCGGCCTTCGAGACGTTGTAGGCCGGATCGCCGGGAGGCGTGGTGATGCCCTGCTTCGAGCCGGTGTTGATGATGAGACCCGCACGTCCGCGCTCGATCATGTGCGGGGCAAACACCTGCGATCCGTGGATCACGCCCCACAGATTGACGCCCAGCACGCGATGCCAGCTCTCTGGCGGTCCGAACATGGTGCTGCCGGGCTGCACGCCGGCATTGTTCATCAGCACGTCGGTACCGCCGAAGCGCTGGCGGACTGCGCCTTCCAGCCGTGTGACGTCGGTGAGGTTGCTGACATCGACCGCCGCGGTCATGACGGAGGTCTCGCCGCCCGGCGCGGCTTTGATCAAACTCGCGGCGGCCGCGGCCAGCCGGTCTTCGCCGATATCGGCGATGCACACCCGCATGCCGAGATGCGCGAAGCGCATGGCCGCCGCCAGGCCGATGCCGGAGGCGCCGCCGGTGATGACCGCGACGTTGTTGGGTGACAAAGCGGGATGGGACAAATGTTTTCTCCTTGACGTTTCTTGGAGGTTTCTTGGAGGTTTCTTGCGGCAAGCGCCGGGTTCTAGCCGCGCGAGATTTTTCGTGGGCGTGCAATGTCGGTGCGCAACGCCATCAGTTCCTTGCGAACCGCGCCGGCCGCGGCGCGTTCGATCTTGCGGTAGCGGGCGACGAGCGACAGTCCGAACGGCGTGAGGATGGCGCCGCCGCCGTTTTTGCCGCCGGTCTGCCGTTCCACCGCGGCCTGTCCGCAGATCCGGTTCAATTCGTCGACCAGATCCCAGGCCCGCTTGTACGACATGTCCATGGCGCGACCGGCTGCCGAGATCGAGCCGCAGGCATGGATGTTTTCCAGGAGCGCGATCTTGCCGGGCCCGATCCGGCCGCCCTCCGGGTCGAGATCGATGCGAACGCTCAGAGAAGGAAGCGGACTGGCGCTGGATTTTGGCATGGCCGAATATGCTCGTCTCTGGTGAGTCTGCCGTTGCTGCGGAGACTACCCTCCGCAGCGCACAAGACAACACTTACCTCGTCGCACTGCGTCATGGCCGGACATAGCCGTCCGACGCGACCGGCAGCTTGAAATTGAACCCGTTGCTGGTTTGAATGTTAACACCATCCGGAGGAATGAAGCATGGCCGACGAAAAACTCCCGCCCGCCGGTCCGGATCTCGCGAAAGGCATCGCGCCGAACGAGTTTTCCGGCGACATGCTGCTCGGTCATGTCGGCGATGACGAAGTTCTGCTGGTGCGTTCGGGTGCGGAAATTTTCGCCGTCGATGCGTATTGCAGCCATTATCACGGTCCGCTGGCGGATGGCCTGGTGGTCGGCGAGAGCAACCGCTGTCCCTG
>JAQGJF010000177.1 GCA_028290765.1 Tardiphaga sp. | reverse complement strand
TCGCGGTGTGGGGCTGATGCAGCAGCACCGACATTTCTCCGAGGATGGCGCCCGGCTCGGTGATGGTGGCGACGACGGTGTCGCCCTTGACGACCTCGAGGCGCCCCTCGATCAGGACAAACAGGTGACCGGTGGTTTCGCCCTCCCGGATCACGAGCGTGCCCTCGGGCACGCTGCTCCGGTGGCCTCCGATGCAATATTCGAGAACGTCCCGCATGCTTTATAAGGGTCCCATCCGGGCTGAGGTTATGGGCGCGGACCGCGACCGTCGAACGAATAATGATTTTGCGGTGCTTAAATTGTCAGCAGCGGCATCCAGCGCCACGGTGGCGGCGGCTATGTCAGCGTTGCCGCTGCGGCCTGCGCTTCGGGAACCACGTCGTGGTCGTAGAGCCGTTTTCGGAACGCGGCATGCGCGGTGATCTCGGCGTCGCGAACGCCCAGATCGGCAAAGGACGAATCGTAGCGCATGCCGTTTTCGCGCGCGCCGCGCTGCACCGCGGCTACGCGTTCACGTCGCAAGCGCTCATACGCCAGCAGCGCCGCGGGAACCGCCGCGCGGCCCACCCGCGCCAGAATCGTCGCCAGCGCCATGCCGTCCTCGATCGACTGGTTGGCGCCTTGGCCGAGATGCGGCAGCATTGGATGGGCGGCATCGCCGAGCAGCGTCAATCGGCCCCTGGTCCAGGTCGGCAGCGGCTCGCGGTCATAGAGCGCCCAGCGGAATGTCTTCTGGACCTGGCTCAACAAGGACCCGATGCGCGGGTCCCAGCCTTCGAACTCGCGGCGAAGCACGTCGGGGTCGCCGGGCGCCGACCATGATTCCTTCATCTCCTCATCCGCCGGCACGAAGCCGACATAGTTGATGAGTTCGCCGGCGCGCACCGGAAAGGTCAGGAAGTGCCTGGCCTTGCCGAGCCACATCAGCCAGGCATCGGTCGGCCAGTGCGGGATCAGCGTGTGCGGCAACACGCCGCGATAGGCGACCGATCCGTGAAAGACCGGGCGCGACGGCGGCGCCACATAGTGCCGAAGTTCGGAATGAATGCCGTCCGCGGCGATCACGAGGTCGCCTTCGGCCACGCCGCCATCGGCGAACGAGACCCGTGCGATATCGCCGATTGGCTCGAAACCGGCGCCGCGATGTCCGGTGTGCACGACACCGGCGGGCAGCGCCTTGGCCAGCATCTCGACCAGATCGGCGCGATGCATCCCGAACGTCGCGTTCCAGCCCGAGGAATCCGTCACCTGGACCGGCGCGATCGGTGCGCCATCGTGGCGGAAATACTGCGAACCGGCGCCCACCCGAACGCCCCATTTTTCCACCGACGGCCCAAGGCCCACCCGTTGCAGATGGCGCACGCTGTTCGGTGTCAAAAACACGCCGGCTCCGATTTCGCCGAGCGCGGGGGCCTGTTCGTGGACGAATACACGCAGACCATGGGCGATCAGCGCGTTGGCGGCGAACAACCCGCCGATTCCGCCTCCGACGATGACGACATTGAGCGGCGATGGCGCCATGGTTTCTTCCCTGTTTCTACGATTGCGAAGCACCTTCCGACGCGTGCAGATCAACCGCGGCCGCGTCGAAAAATGCTTCGGATGCCCGACGGTTTCAAGCTATCCTCCCGCGCACAAAACGCCAAGCTGCGAGCTGACGGCCACGCAGAGACACAGGTGAGGAACTGGAATGCGCGGATACGGACGGACTCCCTCGCTCGCCGGCCGTTATCGGCTCGCACTAACACTGTTTCTCGCACTATCCGTGCAGTTTTGTGGCGGGGTGCACGCGCAAGATTATCCGGATCACACCGTAAAAATCATCGTGCCCTTTCCCGCCGGTGGAACGGCCGACGCAGTGCCGCGAATCGTCGCGGACTGGCTGTCGCGCAAATGGAATCAGCCGGTGGTCATCGACAACCGCACCGGCGCGGCCGGCAATATCGGCTCCGAGGTGGCCTATCGTTCGGCGCCCGACGGCTACACGCTGCTCTCGGCGCCGCCGCCTCCGCTGGTGATCAACCAGAATCTCTATCCCAAGCTCGGATTCGACCCGGCCAAATTCGAGCCGATCATCGTGATGGCACAGGTGCCGAACGCCGTGATCGTCAATCCGGACAAGGTCAAGGCGTCCAATGTGGCCGAGTTTATCGACTACCTGCAGAAAAACCCCGACAAGGTGACCTGCGCCACCCAGGGCAACGGCACCACCTCGCATCTCACCTCCGAGCTGTTTCAGCTGATGGCCAAGGTAAAACTGCGCCACATTCCCTATCGCGGCTCGGCGCCGGCGCTGCAGGGACTGCTCGCGGGCGATGTCGATGTGATGTTCGACAATCTCGGCGTTTCGCTGCCGTTGGTCGAGGCCGGCAAGCTGAAGCTGCTGGCGGTGGCCTCACCCAAACGGCTCCCGGCCATGCCGGAGGTGCCGACCATCGCCGAGACGCTACCCGGATTCGAATCGGTGGCCTGGTACGGCATCGTGGCGCCGCCCAACACGCCAAAAGCCATCGTCGAAAAGATCAACGCCGACGCCAACGACGCGCTGCGCCAGCCGGAGATACGCGATCGCCTCAAGACGCTGTCCGCCGAGATTTTCGGAGGCTCGGTCGAGCAGACCGCCAAATACATGCACGAGGAGGTCGATCGATGGGGCGCGGTGATCAAGGCGGCCAATATCGCGGTGCAGTGAGATCAAGGCGGACGCCACGAAGCTACTCGAGAACATCGAGAACGTTGCTATTCACGGAGTTGTCCCATGCCGCTGGTGTATCGACCGGCTTGCGCCGAGGATTTCAAGCGGGCGGACGAGCTTGTCGTTGCCAGCATCAACGACCTCACCGAGCGCCATGGTTTTGGAGCGGTTGCCTCGCCGCGGCCGCCGAATTTTCAGTTGTTTTCCCTGAAGGACGACGCCCGCGGCCTGTGGGTGGCGGAAGAAGCCGATGAAATCCTCGGTTTCGCTTGGAGCTGGGTCTGCGGCGAGCTGTGGTTTCTCGCGCAGTTATTTGTTGCGCCGGGCCAGCAGGGCCGCGGCATCGGCCATGAACTGCTGCAACGAATCTTTGAACAGGCCCGGCTGTCAGGAGCCACCACCAGGGCCCTGATCACCTTCACCTTCAACACCGTATCGCAAGGTCTTTATATTCGGAACGGACTGTTCCCCCGCTGTCCGATCTACAATTTCAGTGTCGCGCGCGAAGCTTTGAAGGGCCGCTTGCAGCGCCGGCAATTTCATCACCTGCCCCTCGAGGAAACGGCGCCGCATTTGCACAGCCTGGCCCGGATCGACGCCCGAGCCCTGGGTGTGTCACGCGAGAAGCATCATCGGTTCCTGATCAACGATGGCGCGACCAAAGGCTTTGCTCTCTATGCCGGAGACGATTGCATCGGCTACGTCTATATCAGCGCCGATGGTCACATCGGACCGCTGGCGGTGGCGCAGCCGGACGCCCTCGGCACGGCATTCGGAACCGCGCTGCACCTGGCCTCGGAGGGCGGCTCTTCGCAGGTGTCGGCGTTTCTTCCCGGCCCAGGCGCGGCGGCCCTGGAAATCGCGGTCGAGCACGGCATGCGCATCACCTTGCCGATGGTGTTGATGTCGACGCGCGATTTCGGTGATTGGGCCCTGTATCTGCCCCGCAATCCGGGTTTCATGTAAACGAAACCGTCGCTTCCGAGGCTCCCTTTCCGGCGCGGCTCCGCCTGGCTCAAGCCACCCGTGGCTTCAGATCAAAGCCGCCGCGATCACGAGACACGCACCGACGCCGGTGAAGAAGGCCAGCGTTCGCAGCACCGGTATTCCCGCGGCGTAGACGACGTAATGGACCAGGCGCGCGATGACATATGTCTTCGTTGCCAGCACGGTCGCCGGCGTGCTGACGGCAACGATCGCCGCCACCAGAACCAGCGACGCGAAGACGGCCAGGTTTTCGATACCGTTGGCATGCGCGCAACGCGCCCGTTCCGCCCATGCCGGATCGGCGGGGTATGACGGATCCGGATTGGCCATCGTCGCCATCAGGCCGCGGGTGGCGATCCGCGCCAGCGTGTAGGGCATCCACATCAGGACCGTGGCAAAGGCCATGATCGTCAGGGCGTAGAGTTCGGGAGTCATTTTCATCGTCGGTTCCTCGTTGCTTGATGGCGACGGGCGGCAACCTAGACGCGGCGGCATCAACCGCCTATTGTCGTAAATGACAACTTTAGGATCATTTGCGCCATGCGCCTGGCGGTCCTCGCCCTCGACGGGCTGTTCGATACCGGGCTTTCCGTCCTGCTCGACGCCTTCGGCACGGCGAATGAATTGTCGGCGATGAACCAGCCCGGCTCACCGCCGCCTTTTAACGTCGACATCGTCGGCGTAAGAAACAGGGTGCGGACCGCGCAGGGAATGCTGGTGAAGGTCAGGCCGGCGAGCGCCGTCAGGCGCCCCGACTGGGTGATCGTGCCGGCGCTCGGCGCCAAGATGCCCGACCAGTTGATCCCGGCGCTGTCGCGGCGCGACGTCGTCGATGCGGGAGCCCAGCTCCGCGCCTGGCACGGCAAGGGCGTCCGTATCACGGCCGCCTGCATCGGCACCTTCGTGCTGGCGGAAGCAGGTCTGCTCGACGGTCACGAAGCGACCACGACGTGGTGGCTCGGGCCGCTGTTCCGCCAACGCTATCCGAACGTAGAACTCGACGAAGCGCGGATGCTGGTGCCGTCGGGACAATTCGTGACGGCCGGCGCCGCAATGGGCCACCTCGATCTGGCGTTGTGGCTGATACGCCAGGCCAGCCCCGAACTGGCGGCGCTGGTGGCGCGTTATCTGCTGGTCGACGACCGTCCATCACAGGCGGCCTTCATCATCCCCGATCATCTGGCGCGCGCCGATCCGCTGATCGAGCGGTTCGAGCGCTGGGCGCGAAGCCAGCTGACACGCGGCTTTTCCCTGCAGGATGCGGCGGACGCGCTGGCGACGAGCCCGCGAACCTTGCAACGCCGCACCGAAGCCGTGCTCGGAAAATCGCCGCTGGCCTATTTTCAGGATTTGCGGGTCGAGCGCGCCCAGCATCTGGTGCGGACCAGCGACCTCGACGTCGACGCCATCGCCGCCAAGGTCGGCTACGCCGACGGCGCCACGCTGCGAAATTTGCTGCGCCGGCGGCTGGGACGCGGCGTGCGGGAATTGCGATCGGGGTAGTGGAGCTGGAGAGGCCGTGGGGAGCAATAGCGCCGCGTATTGCGCCACACCGAGTGTCATCATCGGCGGAATACGCTTCGCTATTCCCCCTACGTGCTTTGTTCCGTGCAGCAAGTCGTAGGATGGGTTGAGCGTCAGCGAAACCCATCATCTAGGCTCCGCTTCCGGCGATGGGTTTCGCTACGCTCTACCCATCCTAGCTGCTCGCCGTTTCATTGCCCGGCCAGTTGATCGTCGCCCGCGGCCTCGAAAAGCTCACGCGCCCGCGCTTCATTGCCATCAGCGGCTGCGCCAGTTCGGCGACGGCGGCTTCGCGGCTCACGCCATCCAGCACCACGAGGTCGGCGGGGTTGCCGACCGCGATGCCGTAATCTTTGCAATTCATCAGCCGTGCCGGCAGCGTGGTCACCATGTCGAGGCAGGTCCGCAGTTCTTCGGGCCGGCCGGCCTGGGCGATGTTGGCGTAGAGGTTGGCGATGCGCAGCAGCGAGCAATCGCCGAACGGCGTGAACGGGTTGAGCACGTTGTTGGTGGCCAGCGAGCAGGTCACCCCAAAGTCGAGCAGGCGGTGCGCCGGAGCCACGCCGCGCGGCACCGAATGCTCGGCGCCGCGGCCCATCAGGAACAGATCGGTCGCGGGTAGCACCGTCAACGCCACACCGGCATGGGCCAGACGCCGCGCCACCGTCTCCAGCGATGCCGGGTCCATCGCCGACAATTTGGTGACGTGTCCGATGGCGACGCGACCGCCCCAGCGATGGGCTTCGGCTTGGTGGCAGACCTCGTCGAGATGCATCCAGGACGGATCGAGATCGAAGTCGAGATGGAAATCGATATCGACATCGTAGCGTTTTGCCAGCTCGAAGATACGTGCG
>JAQGJF010000174.1 GCA_028290765.1 Tardiphaga sp. | reverse complement strand
CGGCGGATTGTACGTTGCGCCCATCCCCGTCGTGAGGTTGATCAGAACCTCGGTGCCGGAATCGCGGATCCGTGTGACGACCTCCCGATAAAGGTCGAGTCCCATGGCGGGCGCGCCGGTCTCCGGGTCCCGCACATGAATATGAATGACGGCGGCACCGGCCTTGGCTGCAGCAATGCCCTCCTGCGCTATGTCGCGCGGCGAGACGGGAACGTGCTTGCTGTTCTTTGTCATTGCCCCACCGCCGGTGAGCGCGCAGGTTATGATCACTTTCCGCATGACATTATTTCTCGCTAGCTGATGATTGGTTGTTCAACCCGACCAACTTTTCGGCCTCAGCCGGAATGCTCACGCGCCCCTCCCCCTTTTTGTCTGGTTCAGCTAACGGCGGAACGACCACCCACGCCAATACAATTTGCTGAAGGCAGTATGTGCATAGCGCATGCTTGCCAGGAGGGCCGGCGTTACGACGGATATCGCTGCGAGGTCCTTCAAGGATATCGTGAGATGCTGTCGTCAGACTTCTTCGGTATCTTTTTTTGCTCTCGCGAGCAGCTTGCCGAGGGCCATCGCCGGCCTGATCGGTTGCTCCACCCTAAGGTGTGATCGATGGCCGCTAATTGCGTCTCCAGTTGGTGCTCTTCAGTTGATGCGGCTCGCAACTTCGCTCACGCATTCATTTTCGGTTCACAAAACTAATTTCCGGAACCTCCAATTGTCCGGGAACATCGCTCATCTGCTGTCGTTGTCGGGCGGGCAATGCAAATAGGAGGAGATACTCTATGACTAATCGCTTTTTGATGTCTGTCGCCGCAGTGGCGCTGATCGCCGGAACCGGCTTGGCCAATGCACAGGGTACCGGCATGGGCCGCGAGGCGCCGTCGGCTGGTTCCGCCCAGCAGAGCGCGCCTTCATCGGACCGCGGCGCACCATCGGCGGCAACGCCGATGAATCGCAATGACGCCGGCGAAACTAAGGGGGCCGAAACCAAGGGTTCCGATTCCGGCATGAAGTCGACCCAGTCGAACGAGAAGATGGCGCCGGGCGGCAGCACCGGTCAGCGTGCACAGGATACTGCGCCCGGTCAGAAGTCGAAGACCCTGAGTTCGGAGACCAACGACTCCAGCAAGGCTGGCACGAAGGCCGAAGGCCGCAGCGCGGCGGACTCCAAGGGCGGCGCCGCCGACAAGAACATGAACGCGCAGACGAAGTCCGCGACGGACAATAAGAACATGAATGCCGATTCGAAGTCGACGACGGACAACAAGACGGGCACCACTGCAGACACCAAGTCGGGCTCCACCAACAGCCAGACCACCGGTAACGCGGCGACTTCGGCGACCGCCGCGCCGCCCGCTGAGAAACGGACCCAGATCACCTCCGCGATCAAGTCCGAGCATGTCGAAGAAGTCACCAATGTGAACTTCAACGTGTCCATCGGCACGGCGGTACCGGCATCAGTACGCTTCCACCCGCTGCCCTCCCGGATCGTCGAGATTTATCCGGAATGGCGGGGCTACGAGTTCATCCTTGTGCGAGGCAAGTACGTGATCATTCGCCCGCAGACACGTGAGATCGTCTACGTCATCGAAGGCTAATGGCAGTTGCTCAGAAAGATGAGGACACCGTGGAGTGAAACCAATTCGGGGGCGAGCCACAGAATGCCCGCCCCCGATTAGCAGGTCGCCAACGCTGGAGAGTGGCCGTCCTCGACGTCTGCTTTCGGGTTGTTCCCACACCATCCGGGGCGGGCCGAAAGCCCGCCCCTTTTTTGAGCCAAGTCTTTGTTCGGGGGGTCGCTGGCGATCCCGCCGACCGGCTTCGCCCCATCCATCCTCAACAATTGGTTAACGAGTGATTTCCATAGGTTCCGCGCGGCTTTTTGCGAATTAGTTGAGGTATTTGGGGCGGGACAGCGGCGGTCTAGAGGCTTCCCCTGGGGCCCGAGGTTACCTATAAACCCGGGCTGGAGCGGCTAATCGCGGTTCAACGCAACGTCTCAGGCGTTCCCATCGCAGACATTGTCGGGATTTTGGATGGCAAACACGATCTACGTGCTCAACGGCCCGACCCTTGATCTGCCCGGGACCGAACCCGAAACCCATGGTCATGCCATGCTGGCTGATGTCGAAAAACTGTGCGGCGAAGCAGCCGGGCGCTACGGCCTGAACGTCGATTGCCGGCAATCCAGCCGCGACGGCGAGTTGATCGACTTCATCCGGGAAGCGCAGGCGAAAGAAGCGCTCGGCATCGTCATCAATGGCGGCCGCTTTTCTCACACTTCGGCTGCGCTGCATGACGCGCTGACCGCGGCGAAAATTCCCGCCGTCGAAGTTCACATCAGCAACATCCACGCCCGCGAAAATTTCCGCCACCAGGCCTTCACCGCCCGGGCTGCGTTCGCAAGCCTGAGCGGTTTCGGTATCGATGGCTACCGGCTCGCCATCAACGGCCTTGCCGCCAAAATCGGCGTTAAGGCAGCCGCCTGACGCATTGCTCACCTTCAAAAAATTCGGATCGAGAATATGGCCCGCCAGCCCGACAACAGCCCAGCCGCAACGCCCAAGGCTACAGAGAAGGCGAGTGACGATGGTGCGCTCATTCGTGAGCTCGCATTGCTGCTCGCCGAGACCAATCTCACCGAGATCGAGATCGAACGCGCCGGCTTGCGGGTGCGGGTCGCGCGCAACATCAGCATCGCAGCGTCGGTGCCGGCAGCCTATCAGGCCGCGGCACCCGCGGTTGCGGCCGCTGCCGTGCCGGTCGCCGACGTCGCCAAGCATCCGGGTGTCGTGCCCTCGCCGATGGTCGGTACCGTCTACTGGGCGTCGGAGCCCGGCGCAAAACCCTTCGTCGAGGTCGGCAGCAAGGTAGCCGCCGGCCAAACGCTCGTGATCATCGAGGCGATGAAGACGATGAACCAGATTCCGGCGCCGCGTGCCGGCACGGTAACGCAAATCCTCGTCGAGGACGGCTCGCCGGTCGAATACGGCGAGCCTTTGGTAATTATTGAGTGAGAAGAGGCGAATAGGAAGTAGCGAATAGCGAATAGGAAAAAACGCCCCCTCTGCTTTTCTACTCCCTATTCGCTACTCCCTATTCGCTATTCGCCCCTTACTGCTCGCCATTCGCCACTTCCCTGGAGTCCCATGTTCGACAAGATCCTGATAGCCAATCGCGGGGAAATCGCACTGCGGATCCTGCGGGCCTGCAAGGAGCTGGGCGTCGCCACTGTCGCAGTGCATTCCACGGCGGACGCCGACGCCATGCATGTGCGGCTGGCCGACGAGAGCGTCTGCATCGGCCCGCCGCCGTCGAAGGACAGTTATCTCAACGTCCCCGCCCTGCTCGCCGCCTGCGAGATCACCGGCGCCGACGCGGTGCATCCGGGTTATGGCTTCCTGTCGGAAAACGCCCGTTTCGCCGAGATTCTGGCCGACCACAATCTGCACTTCATCGGCCCCAAGGCCGAACATATCCGCCTGATGGGCGACAAGATCGAGGCCAAGAAGACCGCGAAAAGGCTGGGCATTCCGGTGGTCCCTGGCTCCGACGGCGGCGTCGGCCCCGAGGACGACGCGATGGCGATCGCGCAAGCAATCGGATTCCCGGTGCTGGTGAAAGCGGCGGCCGGCGGCGGCGGCCGCGGCATGAAGGTGGCGGAGACCGCCGACGACCTGATGATGGCGCTGTCCACCGCCGGCAACGAGGCCAAATCCGCGTTCGGCGACGCCTCGGTGTATCTGGAAAAATACCTGCAGAAGCCACGCCACATCGAAATCCAGGTGCTGGGCGACGGCCGTGGCGGCGCGATCCATCTCGGCGAACGCGATTGTTCGCTGCAGCGGCGCCACCAGAAGGTCTGGGAAGAAGGCCCCTCCCCGGTTCTCGCCGCGGCTGCGCGCAACAAGATCGGCGAGACCGTTGCAAAGGCGATGCGCGCGATGAAATATCTCGGCGTCGGCACCGTCGAATTCCTCTACGAGGACGGCGAATTCTATTTCATCGAGATGAATACCCGTATTCAGGTCGAGCATCCGGTCACCGAGATGATCACCGATATCGACCTCGTGCTGGAGCAGATCCGGTTCGCCGCCGGCGGCGATCTGCCGGTGACGCAGGATGAAGTCGTCATCAACGGCCATTCGATCGAATGCCGCGTCAACGCCGAAAACCCGGTCACCTTCCGCCCCTC
>JAQGJF010000136.1 GCA_028290765.1 Tardiphaga sp. | reverse complement strand
TGTTCAGCCGCGATTTCGCGCCGTTCGCCGACGCGCAGGCCGGGCGAACAAAGCCATAAGTCTTAAGTCCGGCGGCGTGCCACGTCCATCACCGCGGTCGCGAACACGTCGGGTGCTTCCTGCGGCAGGTTGTGCCCGATGCCGCCCGCGATGGTGCGGTGGGCATATTTGCCGGAGAATTTCTTGGCGTAGGAAGCGGGCTCCGGATGCGGGGCGCCGTTGGCATCGCCTTCCATGGTGATGGTCGGCACCGTGATCACCGGGAATTTCGCCAGCTGCTTTTCCACATCGTCATATTGGGCTTCGCCTTCGGCGAGGCTGAGCCGCCAGCGGTAATTGTGAATCACTACGGCGACATGATCGGGGTTGTCGAAGGATTTGGCGCTGCGATCGAAGGTGTCGTCGTCGAAATTCCATTTCGGCGAAGCGAGCTGCCAGATCAGCCTATTGAAGTCGTGCCGGTTGGCGTCGTAGCCGGCGCGGCCGCGTTCGGTGGTGAAATAATACTGATACCACCAGGCGAGCTCGGCCTTCGGCGGCAACGGCTTCTTGTTGGCGTCCTGGCTGCCGATCAGATAGCCGCTGACCGAGACCAGCGCCTTGCAGCGTTGCGGCCACAGTGCCGCGACAATGCAGGCCGTTCGCGCGCCCCAGTCGAATCCGGCGAGGATGGCGCTGTCGATCTTGAGCGCGTCCATCAGGGCGATGAGGTCGGCGGCGACCGCTGCCTGCTGGCCGTTGCGGATGGTTTCCGCTTTCAGAAAGCGCGTCGAGCCATAGCCGCGCACGTAGGGCACGATCACCCGGTAGCCCGCCGATGCCAATAGCGGCGTGACATCGACAAAGGCGTAAATGTCATAGGGCCAGCCGTGCAGCAGAATGACGACGGGTCCGTCGGCGGGACCGGCCTCGGCATAGCCGACATTGAGCACGCCGGCGTCGACCTGCTTCAGCGCGGCGAACGAGGTGTGAGACCCCGGCTTGGCGGCCGCCGCTTTCGCGGGGCTTGCCTTGCTGGATTGCGCGCTTGCGGAACCGGTCAGGGCCAGTTGGGCGGCCGCGATTCCGAGCGCCGCGGTGCCCATAAACTGGCGGCGATGTTGGTTGATGTCTTCGGGCATGGTTGTCCTCCAATAGATGCTTGTCCTGCCCGCCGGATACGGACAGGACGGGTTCGGATTGCGCCGCCTCATGTTCAGCTACTCAAGCAGAGGTCGCGCAGATGTGCCCGTTATGGCTTGTGAGCGCGTGTTAGCAATTGCCAGCGGCGACATGATCCAGACCTAAACGGGGTGCTCCCTTGAGGTCATTGGTTTAGAAACTTAAATGTTCTGAATCCGGCATTTTTATTGGGACTTGGAGACGACATCGATGAGCGGCGATCAGGTCAGGTTCGGTCGCTTTCGATTGGATCTGCGACGGCGCGAGCTGAAGCGCGACGAGACGCCGGTGCGTCTTTCCGGCAAAGCGGCCGACATCCTGTGCGCGCTCGTCGCGGCGCAGGGCGAGGTCGTCACCAAGGACCAGCTGATGGCGCAGGTCTGGCCCGGCCTGGTGGTCGAGGAAAGCAACATCCATGTCCACGTCTCGGCGCTACGCAAGGCGCTGGAGGAAGCCGAGAGCGGACAAGCCTATGTGGTGACCGTGAGTGGCCGCGGCTATCGGTTCATCGGCCTGCACTCACACAGTTCGGCGCAGATCGTCGATGCGCCGCAAGGCCCGTCGCTGCCCGACCGGCCTTCGATCGCGGTGCTGCCGTTCACCCAGATGGGCGGTGAAGCGGAACAGGAATATTTTGCCGACGGTATCGTGGAAGACATCATCACGGAGCTGTCGCGGATGCGCTGGCTGTTCGTGATCGCGCGCAATTCAAGCTTCACCTACAAGGGCCGCAGCGTCGACGTGAAGCAGGTCGGCCGCGAACTCGGCGTCCGCTATGTGCTGGAAGGCAGCGTGCGCAAGGCGGCGAACCGCGTGCGCATCACCGGACAGCTGATCGATGCCGCGACCGGCGCCCATCTCTGGGCGGATCGCTTCGACGGCGGGCTCGAGGACATTTTCGATCTGCAGGACCAGGTCACGGCGAGTGTGGTCATCGCGATCGCGCCGAAACTCGAACAGGCCGAAATCGAACGCGCCAAGCGCAAGCCGACCGAGCGGCTCGATTCCTACGACTACCTGCTGCGCGGCATGGCCCGGGTCTACCGATGGACCAGCGACGACATCGACGAAGCGCTGAAACTATTTTATCGGGCGATCGAGCTCGATCCGGATTTCAGCACGCCCCATGGCATGGCGGCGTGGTGCATCCTGTGGCGCAACGCCAACGGCTGGGCGACCGACCGTGCCCATGACATTACGGAGACCAGGCGGCTGGCCCGGCGGGTCGCCGAGTCCGGCAAGGACGATGCGGTCTCATTGGCGTTCGGCGGCCTCGCGCTGGCCTATGTGGCGGGAGAGCTGGAAGACGGCGCGGCGCTGATCGACCGGGCGCTGCTGCTCAATCCGAATCTGATGGCGGCGTGGTATGCCAGCGGCTGGGTGAGATCCT
>JAQGJF010000131.1 GCA_028290765.1 Tardiphaga sp. | reverse complement strand
GCCCGGTTGTCGGTGTTGCTCGACCTGGGACTTGGATATTTGACCCTTGAACGCAGCACGCCGACGCTGTCGCCGGGCGAACTGCAACGCCTTCGCCTAGCCACCCAAGTGCGCTCGAACCTGTTCGGCGTCGTGTACGTGCTGGACGAGCCGTCGGCCGGACTTCACCCAGCGGATACTGAAGCGCTGTTGCGGGCTTTGGACCGTTTGAAGGCCGCCGGCAATTCGCTGTTCGTGGTTGAACATGAACTTGACGTCGTCAGGCACGCCGATTGGATCGTCGATGTCGGTCCGGGCGCCGGCGAGCAAGGTGGCGAAGTGCTCTACAGCGGTCCCCCACCTGGCCTAGCCGACGTTCCTGCATCGGTCACCCGGAATTATCTGTTTGCAAACCGCAAGCAGACTCCAAAAAACCGTCGGTCGGCCCACGATTGGCTCAAGCTGCGGGGGGTCACGCGCAACAATCTAGACGGGCTAAACGTCGATATTCCCCTTGGTGTCTTCACCAGCGTTACCGGCGTTTCCGGATCCGGCAAATCCAGCCTGATCAGCCAGTTCCTGGTCGAAGCCGTCGCCGACAAGCTGGGCCAGCGTAACGCGGTTGCTGAAGACGATGGCGATGTGCTTGACGCAAAAGTCGAAACGGCGGCCGGCGAGATCGTAGGGCTCGACAGTATAAAACGTCTCGTGGTCGTCGACCAAAAGCCTATCGGGCGCACGCCCCGCTCGAACCTGGCGACATATACCGGACTGTTCGACCACGTCCGAAAACTATATGCCGCCACCAAGCAAGCGAAGGCCCGGCGTTACGACGCCGGCAGATTCTCGTTCAACGTCGCAAAGGGCCGTTGCGAGACCTGCCAAGGCGAAGGTTTCGTCTGCGTCGAACTCCTGTTTCTACCCAGCGTTTACGCGCCCTGCCCGACCTGCAAGGGCGCGCGCTACAACGCCAAGACGCTTGAAATAAAGATCCGCGGCAAGTCCATCGCTGATGTCCTGGCAATGACGGTCGATACCGCTTTCGAGTTCTTTGCCGATGACGCGCCGCTGCAGCGCTCCCTAAGCGTCATCCGCGAGGTAGGCCTCGGCTACATTCGACTTGGGCAATCCGCAACTGAACTGTCCGGTGGCGAGGCGCAGCGAATCAAGCTCGCAACGGAACTGCAGCGCATGGAACGCGGCAGCACGTTTTATGTTCTGGACGAACCGACGACCGGCCTCCACCCCTCCGATGTCGAAAAGCTGATGAAGCAGCTCGATGGTCTTGTGACTTCCGGCAACACGGTCGTGGTCGTTGAACATGATATGGAGATGGTCGCCGGCAGCGACTGGATCATCGATATCGGCCCCGGCGCCGGAGACGAAGGCGGCGAGGTTGTGGCTTCCGGTCCACCAGAACACATAATTTCCGTGCGGGAGAGCAGAACTGCAAGTTATCTCGCACGGACGTTAGGATTGAAAGGGTAGAGTGGCGTTTACCAAAATTGGGGCGGCCGCGACCTTACATTCCGCTGTCCCAGACATCAATCCACCACCATCTGCAAAATAGCCTACTTCACGACGCAGGATATCCCTCACTGAGATGGACGGGAGGTCACGTCGCGAGACCATCTGCGACGATCGGCAGTTCAGTCGCCGACCTTATGGAGGTCGGACAGTCTGACGAGGCCATTTCTGGCTCGTGAACGAGACGGTTTGATCGCTGCTCTGTGCTTGGGCGACGCCGAAGATTCGATGATTCTTCGTATCGAGGATCGAGATGGTGCCATGGTCGTCGAGGACCAGCCGACGGGCCTCCGGAAGACCGCATATCGGAGGTCATTCTGCGCACCTACCGCTCCAGGCTGCCCTAATCCGGATGGCCACCAATCCGACGATCCGGACCGATAGCTGACCGGGTCGGGCCCGGAACTCACGCCGCTATCCAGTGTTCGGCCCTCACGCAGCTCGGCCATGCATGCGTCAGCCTGGATTGGCCTCATGGTCCATGTGACCTGCGCCTTTAGCTCACCGACACATAAAGCGCGTGATTGCGCTGAGCTGGCCGAATCCTGAATCGAGTCTGGGAAATGGCAAGAGGTGCCATCGTACTTTCAGAGTCAGCGCGAACCAACTTTTTGAGGCGTCGAGAGAGCATCGACTCTGTATCTCATTTGCAACGCAGCCGGCGTTCCTTTTGTGGAACAGCGCATTCCTGTTTACCCGGCGTCTGAGGTCGCGTTAACTAATTTCACCGGGGATAACGACATTTTAGGATTGCATTTTTTTAGCCCGGAGGCCGCAGCGCGCGAATGCCCTGCGGCTTTTCGGCTGTCGTAGGAACGAAAGTTATTCGCTTGTGGCAAAGTCCGGCGGAGGCCGAAAGCTATTGACGGATAGCGACAACCAAATTCTCCCGTCGGCACGCGTTGCCGGCTGAGCGTGCTGAGAATTAAAAGATTCCCTCGCCTGGCCGACGACCATTGCACTGTCATTGGAAAAGGCAAAACGAAGAACCAAGTTCGCGTGATATTCGTTGGTAAGAAAACTCCGCAAACGCTCCATAGGAGCTATCTCGAAATGGCGTCCCATCCGGCAAGCAGAAAGCCGCCGCCGAGCTGACACCCGGCAGCGACGCGCGTGCCGCACCGCAGAGCGGGCCCGGGTGTCCCCGGATGGGCTGCCTATTTTAAGTTCCCGACTGGCAAACGGGCCGACCTCGGCGCATATTCATTGGATGCCCAATACCCCGCCAGATCGAAGGGGAAACGACGATGAGGACTCTACTAGTCGTTGCCGCGATCATCGGCCTTTCGGCATCTGCTTTCGCACAAACTGCGGTGCCCAAGGTTGGTGGTAAGCCGCTGAGACAGGCAAAGCCGCAGACGCCAATGGGCTGCAAGCTCATAGGAACGGTCAAGGGGACCAAGATTTGGGCCGGGGGCTGTATTGGCGCAGCCGAGCTCAGGGGTGCCGCACCACCGCGTCGTCCCCGCCGGACGCCGGCCCCACCGACAAACAATAGGCGGCTGAAACGCGTCCTACGGTAGCGAGCCGCAAAGGCTTTTGGCGTAAACCGCAGAATCCACTCAGCAAGGCTGTAGATTTCCGATTTCTTTGACTGTCGCCGGAGTGATATTCTGTTGCGGAATATCACTCTTGTTTCCGTGCCTGCGGACCTCGCTGCGTTCCTGCGCTGCGTCGTACGCGTTAGCAAGGCGACGTTTTGCCTGTGCCTCGATCCCAAGACGATCATTCCCTACTTTTGCTTCTTCAGCGCCCTCTCGCCGCTTGATCTCTCGCTCCACGAGGTCGATCAGTTCCAGAATTAACCCGCGCCGCCGACATTCAGGTTAACCAGCGACTTTTGTTGCGGCCTCGCAAAGCTGTCCTAAGATCCACCCACCGGAATTGCCTAGTACTACTGCGTCATTAGTGGCGTTGCCTCAACTTCCGAAGGTTTGGAGCGTGGCAGCACGGACATCGTGGCAGCCGTGTGACGATGGCGTCGATCAGTCTTATTCGCATGGTGGCGATCGAGTTTGGAATGTGTCGCTCAGGCCGCAAGGGGAGCTCCTCTGGGTCGGTAGTCTTTGGATATGGCAAGTTTCGGGAATAGCCCGGCGGGACGAACTCCCGAGGGGGGAATCGTCTCCCGTTGGTGCAATAGTCACGCAATGGTCCTGCCCGATCCGCGTGCCCTATCACGCTCACAAGGCCCTGGACATAGCGCGAAAACCGAGATTCGATGCCTTCGCTCCACGGAGACCCATTCCAACCTCCTCTGTCTCAAGTCGGAATCGTCTCCATAATTGATTCTCTAAATCCAACTAACTGCGAGTTTTTGACTCAGTAGTACTAGGCCGGTGACACAACCCCAGGCAAAGCCGCTGGCGATCATACTCCGCTCGGCGGTTTTGTCCTTTCCCCAACATATCAACGTTAATTGGCTGCTCTTCTTATTTCGCAAACGGGACGAAGGAGAAAATGAGGAAGAAGCCCGAAAAGAGACTTCAGCTCCGCTGCCCGTCCTGCGGCGGCAACGGCTTTCCTGTGGTTATGCAGCCGACGCAACCTGGTCGTAAGATTTACCCGGCCCCAAGCAAGCAATGCGAAGGCAAAGGATGGATAAAACAGCCCAACGAAAAAGCGGGCTAGGCCTGCACGGGTCACCCGCGGATGTCGCCGTCTTTCATGCCGGGTGCGGCTAAGTCCTGGAAAAGTGCAATAACTAGCATCGATTTTGCCCCTTCTAGCTTCGTGCGGCTTATGTGGTGGGCACGATCCTTACCGGAAATTGCCACTATGCAATCGCGCCAAAGAGGTTTGCCACTGGCGTCGTAAACACCAACTCGCGAACCTTGGCCAAGACCTCCGCGTCGGACCAACCTCCTTGCCCGACAAAATGAAGCAACGACTGATGCTTGCGCCGCGATTCGACCCGGCGCCGTGATCGCTGCCATCGGTTCAACGATCTTGCGGCGACCGGCATCACCAGGCCGATGCAATCGTCACGCAATGGTCCTGCCCGATCCGCGTGCCCTATCAAACTCACAAGACCCTGGACATAGCGCGAAAACCGAGATTCGACGCCTTTCGCTCCACGGAGATTCCAACCTCCTCTGTCTCAAGTCGGAATCGTTCCTACTCGCCCGGGCGGTCGAGGCCGAGGTCGCGGACTTTCTCGACAAAAATGCCGATTTGTCGGTCATCACCTCGCGCTCCGGCAAGTGACCGTGGCAGACGACGCGCTGGGGGCCGTCCCCGTCTTCAAGTGCTATCCGGTGAGGATGGTCGAGGCGGAACTTTTCTTACAATGTGGCATTACAACATCGCTTTGATCTGGCGGCCAACGTTAGGAGCGCAACAATGGCAACCCAAATCGTCATGGACCACAACGGCGATACCCGGCATAGCTTCGATGCGAAGGACGTGAAGGCCCTCTTGGAGGCCGAGCATCGCTTCAAGGCACTAACCGGCGCGGGCTTTACTGCTGCACCCGTACCGCTTCCGGAGAGCCGGTCGTGGCGCGAACGTTTGATCCGACCGTAGAGGAGACCCTGTTTTGTCCGCGGCTTGTCGGCGGCTAAATCTCGGTTATGTTCGTGACGCTGTTTCACCATGCGAACGTTCAGCTCCGGCTGCTCCTAGCGGCCTGCTTACAATTGGCGCGAGCCGTTCGCGAGTGGTATTTCCGTCCGAGTACAAAAGAGCAGCGCGGCCTCAAGCTCTTGAGGGAATGGCTTTCTTCGGAGCAACTGGCGCGGCATGACGCGCATAGATATTTCGACGTCATCGGCTGCCAAACCGGCAAGCGATACCGGATCTACCACGGTAATGGCACGAACGTCACCGAGCTAGGTGATGCCGCCGTGCCGAGAACGGGCTGGTGCTTCGTGCCTAGCGATCATCTGGTCGCGGGCGACGTCATGTTAGCCCAAAAGATTGCCCTGGAAACCGACGAGCGGGGTGCGCTGGCGTCGGCGAACAACTTTACG
>JAQGJF010000077.1 GCA_028290765.1 Tardiphaga sp. | reverse complement strand
GATAACCGACGAAAAGGCGCTATGGGCCGACGTGATCCGCGCCGCGAATATCAGGATCGAGTAAAGACACGCCGGCCTGCCGCCGCTTCACTTCGCGCCGGACTGTTTCGATAGCGTCCTGGTGTCGACGTAGCGGATCATGATCGGACGGCCGGCGATGGCATCGCCCAGCGCAGGGGTCAGCTTGAGCGGCTGACAGGCCGCGAGCGAGGTCGTGACGGATTTGAGATAGGCCTCGACCGTAGCGCCGGGCGCTCCGGGCGGGCTGTAATTTAAACGCGGCGCGGCGATGGTCCGTCCCGCAGTGTCGAACGAGAACAGCACGGTCACCTGCATGCCCCGGACCGCGTCGGACGCGAGCGGCGGCGACCAGCACGATCGTAACGTCGCATAGAGATCGTCGAGCGTATTGAGATCGTGATCCGGCTTTTGGTATTCGTCGGCGGCACCGACGGGGGGCGGACTGACCACCGTCAACATCAGATCGTCGCTGAGCAGCTCCGCGTCCGCCGGGCCTGCGAATATCACACCGGCAACGACGAACAGAATTCCCGCAACCATTCGCCGCATCATCGATCATCCTCCGCGTTGGTTCCAGTCGATGATCGTGCGCTCGATCGGAGCTCTCAAGTCCGCTCACGCAAAGTTCACTGGCAACCGCCAGGCCGCCTCACGGCGTGCCGGATTGCTTGTTGTCGATCGTCCGATTGTCCACGTAGCGGATCATGATGGGACGGCCGGCGATGGCGTCGCCGAGGCCCTTGCTGAAGGTCAACGGCGTGCAGCCGTCGAGCGAGGTATTGATCGCCTTGAGATAAGTGTCGCGAATATCCTTCGGCGTGTCCGGCGTGGCATAGGTGAGGCGCGGCGGCGCGATCGGTGTGCCGGCCTTCTTGAAACTGAACATTACCGACATCTGCATGCCCTCTCGCGCGGCGTCCGCCGGCGGTGGCGACCAGCACGCCCGCAACGCGGCGAACAGGTCGCCGATGTTGTCGAGGTCGTGGTCGGGCTTTTGGTATTTCGCCGCATCGCCGCTCGCCGGCTGGCTTTGAACCGTGAGCTGCAGATTCTCGCCGATCGGGTAATCGAGCTCCGGAAGACACGGGCCGTGGTTGAACACGCTGCAAAAGGACGGCGTGCAGGGCTCGCCCGCCAGCACGCTGCATGGCGAATGGGAGAACGGCAGCGGATTGAACTGCCGCCGCTCGCGGGCGCTTGACGGCCCGACCAACGCCGCGACGGCTACAATCGCCATCAAGGGAAAAAGTATGCGCCGCAACATGACCGTGACCTTTGCAACACACCCTGCCCGACTGACATGATGGAGCCGCATCGCATAATCAAGCTCAAGACGTTCACATCCGCATGAGCCCGCCCCGGAACGGCCACGGCTGAAATTGCCGCCGTCCAAAAATACCATCAGTTCGGCAGGCTGCGGAGGAAGCCGATCATCGCGGCATTGACCTCGGCCGGGCGCTCCTGCTGGGTCCAGTGACCGCAGCCGGCGAGCATCTGTATGTCGCGCAGTGCCGGAACGAAGTGCTTGAGATTGGCCAGCAGCTGGTCCATGCCGGGGAAAGCGACCACCATGTCGCGATCGCCGGCAACGTAAAGCGCCGGAACCGTCACATGCAGATCTGCGAAAGGCGCCAGCAGCTCCCAGTTGCGGTCGATGTTGCGATAATAGTTGAGAGCGCCGCGGAAGCCGCTGCGCTGGAACTCGCCGGCGTAGAAATCGACATCGGATTCGCTCAGCCACGCGGGCAGTGTTTGTGGCACCCGACCGCCTCGCAGAAAACCGCCGCCGCGCGGTACCATGCCGACGTCGGTGGCCACGCCGCTGCCGCGCGGCGCGTCGCCCGAACCGCCGTACAGCATGGTGAGCACGCTCACCCGCGGATCCCGCTCGAACTCGGTTTCAGCGGCACCGGGTTGCTGGAAATACAGCTGGTAGAATTGGGCGTCCGCGGTCCGCGGCATGACGCTGGTCGGGCGCACCGTACCGCGCGGCCGGTACGGTACGCTGAGGCCGACGACGGCGCGGAAGCGGTCGGGACGCAGGCGCGCCGCCTGCCAGGCGACGTTCGCGCCCCAGTCATGGCCGACAATGACGGCGGTCGGTGCCTGAAGCGCGTCGAGCAGGCCGACCAGATCGCCGACCAGATGGAAGATCGTATATTGATCGATCGCCTCCGGCCGATCGCTCTTGCCGTAGCCGCGCATATCGGGTGCAACGGCGTGGAAGCCCGCCGCGGCGAGAGCGTCAATCTGATGGCGCCAGGAGTACCAGGATTCCGGAAAGCCGTGGCACAGCAGCACCAGGGGCCCGTTGCCTTGCTCGGCGATGTTGAGGCGGATGCCGTTGGTCTCGATCGTTCGTTGCGTCGGTTCGCTCATGATTGCAACTCCGCTGCGTTGCCGGCGATGATCGGCAGCGCCGCCCGCAACATCAACGGCGATGCTGCCGCGATTAGCGCCCCCTGTCCATCGCAGACCTTCGCACCAAGCGACAACCCGTTTATGCCGCGTTCTGGCCAGATTGTCCCCTCAAAGTACCCTGCTCCTCGCGCACGAATGACTCGAACGTCTTGGGTTTCGCCCCGCCCAGCGTTTCGATTGAATCCGTCACCGCAAACCTTGCGGTCGCCGGATCGACGCCCGCGCTGCGGAGCGCCCGCCAGAGCTGCGAAAGATGTTCGACGGCGTGCTGATTGATGCCGCGCGCAAGGGCGTCGCGACGCCATTCCTCATCCGTGATCTCTTCGTAACGCACATCGCGGCCGAGCACCCGCCCGAAGGTCGCGATGATCTCCCGCAGCGCAAGGGTCGCCCCGACCACCGGATAGCTGGCGCCTGCCGGCAGCGACGGGCTGGTCAACAGGCCGACGGCGACGCGTGCCACGTCCTCACCCGCCACCAGCGGCAGCACCGTGCTGTCACTGCCCCAGGGCAGCCGGACCGCGCCTTGGGCCGGCAGGCTCAAGCGCACCAGGGAGTGGAGATTTTCGTAGAACACCGTGGCCCTGATATGCACGGCTCCGATTCCGGCCCAGTCGAAAACCTGTTCTGACAGGTAATTCTGCCGCATCCGCGGCGTCGGCGCGTCGGGCGACGATTGCAGCATCACCAGATTGACGAGGCGTGAGATGCCTGCGTCGCGCGCGGCGAGAGCCATCGCTGCCGTCGCGTCGAGCAACCCGTCCTGGACCGGGTAGGCAAAATAGATCGACGAGGTGCCCTGCACCGCGCGCTGGACCGACCGGCTATCGAGAAAGTCGCCTTCGAACACCTCGGCGCCGAGCGCGCGCAGGTGGTGCGAGCGTTCGTCGATGCTGTGAACGAAGGCGCGAACCGGAACCCCGCGCGCCAGCAACATTTCGGCGACATGCCGGCCGGTCTTGCCCTGCCGGCCGCCCGACGCTCCGGTGACCAGAATCAATTGATTTGCCATGGCCATTCCTCCTTCACACACCGTGTTTTTATCGGGTACCAGGTGGTATCATTCGGCATCATCACCGGTACCAAGCGGTACCAACGTTGCCGAATTTATGGTACCAATAAGTACCAAGTCAAGGAAAAATATCGTGACGGCAAGATCGATCTCGAAACAGCGTCAGGACGGCGCCGATGAACCCGCGGTTCGGCAGCGCATTCTCGACGCGGCCTTTTCGGCATTCATGAAGAACGGATACGCAGAAACCAGCACGCTGGAGATCGCCAGCCGCGCGCGCGTTTCAAAGCGCGCGCTGTACGCCGTAGTGGGCAACAAACAGGAAATGCTCGCGGCCTGCATCAGCGAGCGCGCCAAACGACTGCAGGTGCCGGCCAACCTGCCCGAGCCGCGTGACCGCGAGACGCTTGCGCGCACGCTCACCGCTTTCGGAACGCAGTTGCTGCGCGAAACAAGCGACCCAACCGTGGTCGCCGTGTTCCGGCTGGCGATCGCCGAGGCGATCGCCGTGCCTGAAATTGCGCAGTCACTGGACTCCATCGCAGGCGAGACGACTCGCGCCGCTTTGAAGGGAATCATGTTGCGGGCTCATGCGTCGGGACTACTCGGCAGCCACCCTGCCGAAATGGCCGAGCGTTTCGCGGGGCTATTGTGGGGCAATCTGCTAGTGAGCTTGCTGCTTTGCGTCACCAATCAGCCGACCGCCGGCGAGGTCACGCGACGGGCCCGCGATGCCACGGCAGCCTTCTTGAAACTGTATCCGCAACCCGATGAAGCGGAGGCACCTCGCTCGCCGCCGGAGCGGGGCTGAGCTCCCATGGGGAGGAGCGCAGCTCGCGTCTCGAGCCATGAGAAGAGATGGACCTTACCCCGAGGAACCTGCAAAGGCGCGCTCCTTGGCGAATGACGGTCGGCCCCTCGCCTCACCCGGTCTTCTTCACATCCTTGATGCTGGAAAACACAATGCCCTCGGCGCGTTCCTTGGTGTAGCCAAGATAGAACTCGTTCTTGGCCAGGAACACCGGATCGCCATCGACGTCGTCGGCGACGCCGGAGCCGTTGGTGGCGATGAAGGCATCGATCTTCTTGAGGTCGTCGTTTGAATTCCAGCGAGCCAGCTGAAATTCCGAGACTTCGAAATCCACCGGCAGCTGATATTCGGCCTGCAGCCGCGCTTTCAGCACGTCGAGCTGCAGCGGGCCGACCACGCCGACCAGCGCCGGCGCGCCGTCGCGCGGGCGAAACACCTGCACGACGCCCTCCTCCGACATCTGCTGCAACGCCTCCTTGAGCTTCTTGGCCTTCATGGCGTCGGTGAGCCGGACGCGGCGGACGATTTCCGGCGCGAAGCTCGGCACGCCGACAAAGGTGATGTCCTCGCCTTCGGTCAGCGTGTCGCCGATCCGCAGCGTGCCGTGGTTGGGAATGCCGACCACATCGCCGGCGAAGGCTTCATCCGCCAGGGCGCGATCCTGCGCGAAGAAGAATTGCGGCGACGACAGCGACATGTTCTTGCCGGTTCGCACCAGTTTGGCCTTCATGCCGCGCGTCAGCTTGCCGGAGCACAATCTGGCAAAGGCGATGCGGTCACGGTGGTTCGGATCCATATTGGCCTGGATCTTGAACACGAAGGCGGACATCTGCGGCTCGCTGGCTTCCACCTTGCGCAGATTGCTGTCCTGCGCGCGCGGCGGCGGCGCGAATTTTCCGAGGCCTTCGAGCAGATCGCCGACGCCGAAATTGCGCAGTGCCGAGCCGAAATAGACCGGCGTCATGTGGCCCTCGCGAAACGAAGCGAGGTCGAACGGCTTGCAGGCCTGCGAGACCAGCGCCAGTTCCTCGGTGATCTCGGCGACGTCGAGATTCTTGTTGCGGCCGGCAAGTTCGGCGACGTCGATCTGTTCCGCTGCACCAGTCTTGGCGCCGCCGCCTTCGAGCAGCCGGATGCCGCCGGTGGCAATATCATAGGTGCCGAGAAAATCGCGGCCGCGGCCGACCGGCCAGGTTATCGGTGTGGTGTCCAGCGCCAGGGTCTTTTCGATCTCGTCGAGCAGATCGAAGGTGTCGCGGCTCTCGCGGTCCATCTTGTTGACGAAGGTGATGATCGGAATATCGCGCAGCCGGCAAACCTCGATCAGCTTCAACGTCCGCGCCTCGATGCCTTTGGCGGCGTCGATCACCATCACCGCGGAATCGACCGCCGTCAGGGTCCGATAGGTATCTTCGGAAAAGTCTTCATGGCCCGGCGTGTCCAGGAGGTTGAACACGAGGTCGTTGAACTCGAAGGTCATCACCGAGGTCACCACCGAGATGCCGCGGTCGCGCTCGATCTTCATCCAGTCGGAGCGGGTGCTGCGGCGTTCGCCCTTGGCCCGGACCTGGCCGGCGAGATTGATGGCACCGCCGAACAGCAGCAGCTTTTCGGTCAGCGTGGTCTTGCCGGCGTCGGGATGCGAGATGATCGCAAAGGTCCGCCGGCGCGCCACTTCCATGGCGAGCTGGGCGCGCGCGGGCGATACGGTGGTGAGAGCAATGTCGGACATAAACGTGCCTGTGGCAGGGAAAGCCGGCACAATCAAGGGCTTTACAGCGGAGTCCCCGGTTGCGAGCCAGCCTGTTCCGCGACATATAAGAGGCCGGAGGACGACCTCCAATCCATCATCGCATCGTAGGGACGGCCCTGCATCGTTTCGGAGGCCGTCATGGCGTGGATACTGCTTTTCATCGCGGGATTGCTGGAAGTCGGCTGGGCGG
>JAQGJF010000072.1 GCA_028290765.1 Tardiphaga sp. | reverse complement strand
CTGTTTGCGGAATCGGCGCGGCGACCGGAAATGCCCGCGACCTCGATCGCGCTGGTACTGCTGCTGATGCTGGTGTCGCTGCTGGTGATGGAACCTGATTTCGGCCAGACCATGCTGATCCTGATGGTGTGGGGCGCCTTGTTCTTCATCGCCGGCATGCGGATGGTCTGGGTCGCGGGGCTCGCGGGCGCCGCCAGCGCCGGGCTGTTCGGCGCCTATCTTCTGGTGCCGCACGTCGCAGGGCGCATCAAGCGCTTCATGGATCCGGCTTCGGGCGACACCTTCCAGGTCGACACCGCGATGGAAGCGTTCAGCAATGGCGGTTGGTTCGGGCTCGGCCCCGGCGAAGGCATTGCCAAGCGCAGCCTGCCGGACAGCCACACCGACTTCGTGTTCGCGGTCGGCGCCGAGGAGTTCGGCATCATCCTGTGCCTGGCGCTGCTGGCGCTGTTTGCCTTCGTCGTGATCCGCACGCTGTCGCGGGCCTATGCCACCGAGGATCTGTTCTCGCGGTTCGCGTCTTCCGGGCTGGCGATCCTGTTCGGCGTGCAGGCCGCCATCAACATGTCGGTCAATCTGCATCTCATTCCCGCCAAGGGCATGACGCTGCCGTTCATCTCCTATGGCGGCTCCTCGATGATCTCGCTGGCCTATGGCGTCGGCATGATGCTGGCGCTGACAAGGCAGCGGCCGCGCACCGAAATGGATTCCATCGGCGATGCCAATGCGGTACGCAGTTACGCCTGACGTTGCGCGTCGCCGTATTGCATCATTGATATTGGCAGTTTGAACCCATGAGCACTGCGCCCCTGATCTTGCTGGCCGCGGGCGGCACCGGCGGACATCTGTTTCCCGCCGAGGCGCTCGGCGTCGAACTGCTCCGGCGCGGCGCGCGGGTGCGGCTGGTGACGGACGCCCGCGCCTTGCGCTACAGCGGGTTGTTCGCGCCGGATACGATCGACGTGGTGCCGAGCGAAACCGTGCGCAGCCGCAATCCGTTGTCGCTGGCGCGCACCGCGATCATGCTCGCCGCGGGCACCGGCATCGCGCTCAATCTGATGCGCCGGCTGAAGCCCAATGCCGTGATCGGCTTCGGCGGCTATCCGACGGTGCCGCCGCTGTTTGCCGCGCGGCTGTTCGGCATTCCCACGCTGATTCACGACGCCAATGCGGTGATGGGCCGCGCCAATCGCCTGCTGTCGTCTCGCGTCAGCGCGATCGCGACCTCGCTGCCGGGCGTGCTCGATCGCGATCCGGAACTGGCGGCGAAGACCACCACCACCGGCACGCCGATGCGGCCGGCGATCCTGGCCGCCGCCGCGGTGCCGTTCACCGCGCCTGACCTGACCGGACCGCTGCGTCTGCTGGTGGTCGGCGGCAGCCAGGGCGCGCGGGTGATGGCCGATGTCGTTCCGCTGGCCCTGGAAAAGTTGGAGCCGGCGCTGTGGAAGAGGCTCGTGCTCTCGCAGCAGGTCCGCCAGGAAGACATGGACCGGGTGCGCGCGATCTATGACCGGCTCAAAATCAACGCCGAACTGGCGCCGTTCTTCGGCGACCTGCCGGCGCGGCTGGCTTCGAACCATCTGGTGATCTCGCGCTCGGGTGCGGGAACCGTCGCCGAACTTGGCGCCATCGGCCGTCCCTCGATCCTGGTGCCGCTGCCCGGCGCGATCGATCAGGACCAGTTCGCCAATGCCGGCGTGCTGGTGAATACAAACGGCACCATCCGGATCGCGCAGGCCGATTTCACCCCGGACCGCCTGGCCACCGAGATCTCCGCTCTGGCCGCCGAGCCGGGGCGGCTTACGGCGATGGCGACCGGCGCCCGCACCGTCGGCAGGCTCGATGCCGCCGAGCGGCTGGCCGATCTGGTGGCGAAAGTGGCGGGATTCGCCTGATCCGCAAGCAGAATTTCGGTTTTTTTCGTCATGACCGGGCTTGTCAGATGAAATCGGATATATCCGACTTCATCCTTTAAAAAGAACGGCACTCGGTATACCGAGTGCCTACGCATCCACGTCTGTTTGAACATCGACACTTAAGGAAGTCGTGGATGCCCGGGATATACGCGAAGCCGCGCTTCGCGCTTTAGCCCGGGCATGACGGGAACAACATAGAGACAAGCCCATGAGACTGCCGCGCGAAATCGGACCCATCCACTTCGTCGGGATCGGCGGCATCGGCATGAGCGGCATCGCCGAGGTGCTGTGCAATCTCGGCTACACCGTTCAGGGCTCCGACGCCTCGGAGAGCGCCAACGTCAACCGGCTGCGCGACAAGGGCATCACCATCAGCGTCGGCCACAAGGCCGAGAACGTCGCCGGCGCCGACGTGCTGGTGGTGTCGACCGCGATCAAGCGCGACAATCCGGAATTGCTGGCGGCGCGGGCGCAGCGCATTCCGGTGGTGCGCCGAGCCGAAATGCTGGCCGAACTGATGCGGCTGAAAAGCTGCGTCGCTATCGCCGGCACCCACGGCAAGACCACCACCACCTCGATGGTCGCGGCGTTGCCCGATGCCGGCGATCTCGATCCCACCGTGATCAATGGCGGCATCATCATCGCCTACGTCACCAATGCGCGGTTAGGCGCCGGTGAGTGGATGGTGGTGGAAGCCGATGAAAGCGACGGCACGTTTTTGAAACTTCCCGCCGATGTCGCCATCGTCACCAATGTC
>JAQGJF010000061.1 GCA_028290765.1 Tardiphaga sp. | reverse complement strand
TACCGGTGATCATTGCGAAGGAAGATCGATATTTCCGCGCCCTGAACCGTCACTCAACCGACATGTCGCTTTGTATCGAATCCCTTAAGTCAAAATTTACTGTGCGCAAGAAGTCGGCTTTCCATCGATGTTTACGCAATCGAATTAACTGCGCTGCAATTCTCCGATCCTAGTGTCGCGGCATGGTCACGGTGCTGAGAACGCCGGTGAGACCAATATGAGATCGACAGCCACGGTACACATGGAGCTACCTATGAAGAACCTCGTTGCACGTTTCGTTAAGGATGAGTCGGGCGCCACCGCCATCGAATACGGCCTGATCGCCGCTGGCATTTCGCTCGCGATCATCGTCATGATAAACACCCTCGGCACCACGCTGAACACCAAGTTCACCAGCATCAACACAGCGATCCATTAAGCGATCACGCCGACATGAATCAAAAGGCCTCGGTAATCCGAGGCCTTTTTTGTTCCGCCGATGGCCCTGAGGCTGCCGGCAATGCGTACGAACTCGATTGGCGTGAGCGTGAGTATGAGAAAACCTGTCGCTGGAAATGTCGCTGCCGTAAAGCCGCATTCGCGGGCCGTCACCTGGAACAATCAGCCGACGACGATTGTTTGCGCAGGGCTGATGCTGGCCATTCTGGCTCTCGCGTTCCGGATTGCGAGCGTCTGGTAAAACATCCCGTCGTTTCCCGATTGTTCACTTCTGCTGGCTAGATTTGCGATGAGCCGGCACGCGCCTGCAAAAGGCAATTGAGCCATGATCCTCGACCTCGCCCGCATGCTTTTATTCCCGGCCTTGATGGCGTTCGCGGCATCGAGCGACCTTTTCACCATGACGATTTCTAATCGTGTATCGCTGCTGCTCATCGCAGGCTTTTTCGTCCTGGCCGCGCTGAGTGGCATGGATCTTCACGCGATGCTCTCGCACGTCGGTGCCGGATTGGCCGTTCTAGTGGCGGCCTTCACCTGCTTTGCCATGGGCTGGATCGGCGGTGGAGACGCCAAGGTGGCGGCAGGGGTGGCACTCTGGTTCGGCTTTGGCCATCTGCTGGACTATCTGCTCTACGCCTCGTTGTTCGGCGGCGCGCTGACGCTGCTGCTACTACAGTTCCGGCAATGGCCGCTGCCGCACGCGCTCGGCGGACAGGCCTGGCTGCTCCGTCTCCACGACAAGGAGACCGGAATTCCGTACGGCATTGCTCTTGCGGTCGGCGCCCTGCTGATCTACCCGCAGACCGAATGGGTCCAGGCGGTCGACTTGGCGCGCTTCGCGATTCACTGAATCCAGGCAACGATCGGAAGGGAAACTTTCCGTTAACTCGATTTAGATACGCCTCATTAACCATGCTTTGACGAATAGCTGGTCAACTCCCATCACAGCGACGGATGCGTCGCAGCGTAATGTGGAAAGTGAAGCGTATGAATACCGCACGCATTGTCGTCCTGACCATCGCTGTCGGTGCCGGCGGCGTGGCCGCATACCTTGCCAGTGGATCCGATCCCAAACCGGCCGCCGAGCCGGTGGCACAGCTGCAGACCGTCGACGTCCTGGTGGCGAAGTCCGACATCGGCCTTGGCCAGCCGGTCGGCGCCGGCGACGTTCAATGGCAGACCTGGCCGGCCGCAACGGCCAGCAACAACTTCATCCGCCGCAACGAACGGCCCGATGCGACGACGCAAATCGTCGGTTCGATCGCGCGCTCGCCGTTCATTGCCGGCGAGCCGATCCGCGACCAGAAGTTGGTCAGGGCCGACGGGTCCGGCTTCATGGCCGCGATCTTGCCAACCGGGATGCGCGCCATCTCCACCGAAATCTCGCCGGAGACCGGCGCCGGCGGCTTCATTCTGCCCAACGACCGCGTCGACGTCATCCTTTCCAAGCGCGAGAAAAATCCGGACAAAACCGGTTCTAACGACATCGTCAACTCCGAGATCATTCTGACCAATGTGCGTGTTCTCGCCATCGATCAGACCATCGAGGAAAAGAACGGCCAGAAAGTCGTGGTCGGCAAGACCGCGACGCTCGAATTGAAGCCCGAGCAATCGGAGAGCCTGGCGCGTGCGCGTCAGAGCGGCACGCTGTCGCTCGCCTTGCGCAGCCTCGCCGATGCCAACGCTCCGGAAGTCAAGACCGAGGATCGCTCCTCGAAACGCGACAGCATCAGCATCGTGCGCTATGGCGTGCAAACCACGACAACGAAGTAATCATAAGGACACGCGCGCGATGACCGGCAGGAGAAACCAGGGATCGATGCGGACCTTCGCGGTCCGCGCGCTGTCCTTTGCGGCGGTGGTGGCATTGACGCTCAATCCCGCCCTGACGCCGGTGCTGGCCGGCGATTACCGCGTGGCCGCGCCTGTCGCCGCCGACGGGCAATTGAATGCGCGCTCGCTGGCGCTCGGCATCGGCAAATCGCTGGTGATCGATCTGCCCCGCGATATCAAGGATGTGCTGGTTGCCGATCCGAAAATTGCCAACGCGGTGGTCCGCTCGGCCCAGCGCGCCTATATCATCGGCGCGGCGGTCGGCCAGACCAACATCGTGTTCTTCGATGCCGCGGGCCAGCAGATCGCGGCCTACGATATTGCCGTGACCCGCGACCTCAACGGCATCCGCGCCGCGATGAAACAGACGTTGCCGAATGCGGATATCCGGATCGAGGGTCTCGGCGACGGCGTAATCCTGTCCGGCCAGGTGTCGAGCCCGGTCGAAGCGCAGCAGGCCGGCGAACTCGCCGCGCGGCTGGCGGGCGGGCCTGAGAAGATCGTCAACAGCATCTCGGTCCGGGGCAAGGACCAGGTCATGCTGAAAGTCACCGTCGCCGAGGTGCAGCGCGACATCATCAAGCAGATGGGCGTCGATCTCAGCGCGAGCATGACCTACGGCACGGCGGTGGTGAACTTCAACAACACCAATCCGTTCACGGCCAACGGTCGGGCGCTGGTCACCGGCAACAGCCTGACGGGTTCGTTCGGTTCGCCCGCCTCGGTCACCGCCACGCTGCGCGCGATGGAAAGCGCGGGCGTCGTGCGCACGCTTGCCGAGCCGAACTTGACGGCGATTTCAGGCGAGTCCGCTACCTTTCTCGCGGGCGGCGAATTTCCGATTCCCGCCGGCTATTCCTGCGACCCGACCACGCATGTCTGTACCACCCAGATCAGCTTCAAGAAATTCGGCATCTCCCTCAATTTTACGCCGGTGGTGCTGACCGAGGGCCGGATCAGCCTGCGCGTGATGACGGAGGTCTCGGAAATTTCGAACGACAATTCGATTACGCTGTCGCAATCGGTCACCGCAAATACCGTGAACTCGGTGACGATCCCCTCGATCAAGACGCGGCGCGCGGAAACGACGCTGGAAATTCCGTCGGGCGGCGCGATGGCGATGGCCGGCCTGATCCAGGAGCAGACCAAGCAGGCCATCAACGGGATGCCCGGCCTGGCACAGTTGCCGATTCTCGGTTCACTGTTCCGCAGCAGGGACTACGTCAATCGCAATACCGAACTGATGGTCCTGGTGACGCCCTATATCGTCCGGGCGGTTGCCCAGAAGGACCTGTCGCGTCCGGACGACGGTTTTGCCGATGCGTCGGATCCGCAGTCGGACCTGCTCGGCAGCATCAATCGCATTTACGGCGTTCCGGGTCGCACCGAACCCGGCCGCAATTATCGCGGCACCTACGGCTTTATCACCGACTGAGGCGGGCGAGGACAGTTATGATCACCACCAAACCACCCGTCGATCTTGGTCGCGGCGTCCGCCTTGCAGCGGCGCTCGTCGCGCTTTCGCTTGTGATGGGCGCCTGCACCCATACCAGCCAGGAAGTGACAGGGAGCGTTGCGAGCGTCCCGACCGATTATCGCCTGCGCCACCCGATCGTGATTCAAGAGTCCAACCGGACCGTCAATATTTTCGTCGGCAGCACGCGTGGCGGGCTGTCCGCCCCGCAACGCGCGGACGTGATGGGGCTGGCGGAAACCTGGCTGCGGGAGGGGACCGGCGCCATCATTGCCGAGGTGCCGACCGGAACGCCCAACGCGCGGGCGGCCGCGGATTCATCCCGGGAAATTCTGGCACTGTTCGCGGCGGCGGGCGTGCCGCCGCGCGGGGTCACAGTGCGCAATTATCAACCTCAGGATCCGCGCCAGTTCGCCACGATCCGGTTGACCTATCCGAAGATCACTGCCGACGCCGGCCCCTGTGGTGTGTGGCCGGAAGATATCGGCCCCTCGATCAAGAATAAGAGCTATCTCGACAACAAGCCGTATTACAATCTTGGCTGCGCCAATCAGCGCAATCTGGCGGCGATGATCGATAATCCCGCCGACCTGGTGCA
>JAQGJF010000055.1 GCA_028290765.1 Tardiphaga sp. | reverse complement strand
GGCCGCAGCGTGATGTACGCGCATGCCGGCAGCATGCTTGGCGGCAATTCCGCCTTCGCGCATTTCGGTACCTTTGAGGAGACCGATGGCGAAGTCGTCTCCGAGATCACCAGCCAGCGCCACAATCATGACCCGAATTATCAATCGCTGCTCGGCGCCGATATCGCGATGATCAATGTCAGGGGCCAGGCCGACGGGGATATCTACCGTTTCGTCGGTGGTTCGCCGCAGATGCCGGGCGCGGTGTTCCGATCGGTCATGACACCGATCGAGGACGAACTGACGCCTGCCGAGAATGCGGTGGGAGCGGGCGGCATCGTCAATGGGCTCTATTCCATTCACATCCGCATGCTCGACGGCATCAATGGCGGGCTGACCGGCGTGATGCTGCTCAACGACGGCCGCATCCTCGGCGGCGATGCCTTCTTCTATTATCTCGGCACTTACACTTCGGCGAATGGGCGCTGGAAGGGCCAGATCCTCAATCAGGAGCACACCCCCGCGAAGGGCGAGAACCCGATCTTTGGTGGCCACGAGGTCGGCATCGGCTTTTCCGGCACCTGCGACGACCAGGGGGCGATGCTGGAAGCCACCGCGCTTGCCGGCAAGCGCAGCCTTCGCCTGACCGCCGTGCTAAAGCTGGTGCGACGCGCATAGAGCGTTTTCGAGCGAAAGCCTGCCCCGGACTTGATCCGGGGTGGATACCGGTTCGAGTGAAGAAAACGCGTCAAAATAACAATCCAGAGCTTCGGTTCTGATTCAATCAGAACTGATGATGCTCTGGGGCGTTGCCCGGATATGAGGACTGATTGTTGCTAGAGGGTTTTTACAAGGTTCGCTTCCAGCTGAACGACACGCCCGGCCGCAGCGTGATGTACGCGCATGCGGGCAGGATGCTCGGCGGCAATTCGGCATTTGCCCATATCGGCACCTATCACGAGACCGGCGGTGAAATCGCCACCGAGGTCAGGACGCTGCGCCATCATACCGACCCGAACTACCGGTCGCTGGCCGGCACCGATGCGGCGACCCTGGTGCTGCGCGGCTGGCCGGAAGGCGACCTCGTTCACTTCGAGGGCACCATCGTGGAATTGCCCGGTTCGGTGTTCAAGGCGGTCATGACGCCGATCGACGACGAACTGCCGCCTGCGGCGGGTGCCGTGGGAGAAGGCGGCATCGTCAACGGGCTTTATGCGCTGCAGCTCCGGATGCTCGATGGCATCGATGGCGGCCTGACCGGCGTGATGCTGCTCAATGACGGTCGCATTCTCGGCGGCGACGCCTATTTCTATTATATCGGCAGCTACACTTCGGCCAATGGCCGCTGGAAGGGCCATATGCTCAATCAGGAACATACGCCGGCACAGGACGACTATCCGATCTTCGGCGGCCACGAGATCGGCATCGGATTTTCCGGCAGCTGTGACCATCAGGGCGCCAGGCTGGAGGCGACCGCGCTTGCCGGCAAGCGCAGCCTGCGCCTGACGGCTGATTTAAAGCTGGTGCGGGAAGCATAAGGAGCGAGCCGGATGGCCAATGAGCAGGACAATCGCTTTATCCCCGTTCACGCCGATCCATTTATTCATCCGCTGCCGAACTTCGCGAAAGCGCTCGCGGGCAGCGAGGTCATCAAGATCGTGGCGATCGGCTCGTCATCGACGGCAGGCGAAGGCAATATCGTGCCATATCCGGCCCGGCTCGAAACCAGCCTGCGGGCCAAATACCGCGATCGGGTGATCGTGCTGAACCGTGGCGTCATCGGAGAAGAGGCGCCCCAGGAACTCGCCCGCATGACGGTGGATGTGATCGGGCAGAAACCGGCGCTGGCGATCTGGCAGGTCGGGACCAATGCGATCTGGCAATTGAAGCAGGATGTCGATGCTGCCGCGGTCGCCATCAGGGACGGGCTGACGCTGCTGGCCGGCCAACCGATGGACGTCGTTCTGATGGATCCTCAATATTCGCCTGCGCTGCTCACCGACGACAAGATCGATGATACCAGGCGTATGTTGTCGATGATCGCGCAAGCCGCCCAGGCCGCAAGGGTAAATGTGTTTCGCCGTTTCGAGATGATGCGCAAATGGCATGAGATCGAGAAATTTTCCTTCGATACGATCATGGATCCGGCGGATTACAGGCGACTGCATCAAAGCGACTATAGTGCACAGCGTATCGGCTGGGAGCTTTGCGAAACGATCGCGAACGCTGCGGCGCACACGGCATGATGATACGGTACATGCGTTGAGTCCGCCTGAAAAAGCGTTAGGCTGGAATGATGACAAGACGATTTGACACATTTGCAATCGCGTGCGCGTTCGGCGTGACCCTGTCGCTGACCTTCGGGCTGGTGCATTCTCGGGCCCACGCGCAGTCGGCCGATCTCGTGCTGTGCGACCGGCTCGCCGCCGATCCCTCCGATCCGGACAAGCCGGCCGACGTCAAGGGCACCCCCGATGTAGCGAAGGCCGATATCCCGACCGCGATCAAATTCTGCAAGGTCGCGTCGGGTTCGTCGCGGCGCGCGCTCTACCAGCTCGGCCGCGCCTATGCCGGCAACGGGCAAATGCCGGAGGCCATCGCTGCCTGGCGCAAGGCGGCCGACAAGGGCTCCACTTCGGCCATGGTCGAACTCGGCGTGCTCTACGCCACCGGAGCGGGCGTCGCGCCGGACGAAATTCAGGCGCGAAAGCTGTTCGAGCGTGCCGCCGAAGCCGGCAATCCGCGCGGCGTCACCAACCTCGCAGCGCTCTCCGGCGGCGCCGGCGCGCCGGCGGATCCTGTCAAAGCCCGGGCCATGCTGGCCAAGACGGCGGAGACCAATGCCGAGGCTGCGTATCAATTGGGCATGATGCTGGCGGAGGGCACCGGCGGGCCCAAGGACGACGTCGCCGCCCGGGGCTTTTTTGAAAAGGCCGCCGCGCAGAATCATCCCGCGGCGCTGGAGCGGATGGGTGCCTTTGCGCAAAGCGGGCGAGGCGGCGCGCAGGATTCGGCTGCCGCGAAAGCCTATTACGAGAAGGCCGCCGCGCTCGGCAATGAAGACGCCAAGGCGGCGCTCAAGCGCGCGGATTGCCCGATCGCGATCAAGGACAAGCGCGGAAATCTCGTTACCAATCTGTGCTTCTAGGCGCAGCGCGTGAAGCCATGATTCCGCGAGGTCTGCGGACGCCGCTTTGTTGAGCATTCCGGACTCAGAGTCCGACAGTTCGCGAATTCTCTTGCTATTGCTGCGTTACGATGCGCGCGCTAGGCTGAGCTGAATTGGTGCAGGAGGCCGCCCGTGGTCCAGTCCGACTACGACAAGATTTCCGAAGATCGCCGAGAAGCGCTGCGTTACGCCCTTGCCATCGGCAGCGGCGTAGCGCTCACCGCCGCCGTTGCAGGTCCGGCATCGGCACAAGCGACCCCGGACAACACGCTCGATCGCATCCGCGCCAACAAGGTACTCCGCATCGCCGTGCTGCCGGGAGAGCTGCCTTACTTCAACAAGGACCTTGCCAGCGGCAACTGGTCCGGCTTCTCGATCGAGATGGCCAACGATATCGCCAAGCTTCTCGACGTCAAACTTGAATATACCGAGTCGACTTACGGGAATTCGATCCTCGACCTGCAATCGAACAAGATCGACCTCGGCTTTGCCCTCAATCCGACCCCACAGCGGGCGCTTGTGGTGGATTTTTGCGCAACCGTGTTTCCGCATCCGTTTGGCGCCATGCTCAAGAAGGGTCTGGAAGCCAAAACCTGGGCCGATATCAACAAGCCCAGTGTCAACATTGCGGTCGACGTCGGCTCCGCCAACGAGGCCGTGGCGCGCCGTTTTGCTCCGAATGCGACGATCAAGTCGCTCAAGTCACGCGACGAGGTCATGCTCGAGATGTCGTCGGGCCGGGTCGATTGCGTGGTGAATGCATTGATCCTTGGTCTGACCGCCATTGCCAAGAACCCGAACCTTGGCACTTACAAGATCCTGCAAACCCCTGCGGTCGCCATCCCAAGCAGCATGGCTGTCCGGCGCGAGCCCGACAAGCGCTGGCGCGATTTCCTGTCGGTGTGGGTCGACTACAACCGCGGCATCGGGCAGATGCGCGAATGGTTCACCAAGGGGCTGTCGCTTGCCGGCGTGAAGCCGGAAGACGTGCC
>JAQGJF010000052.1 GCA_028290765.1 Tardiphaga sp. | reverse complement strand
GCCGGGCGCCCGAGGAGTAGCAGACCCCGCTTCCATCGGTGTGGGTGTCGTAGGAGGAAAGGCCGAGCTCACGATGTTCGCTGAGATAGACGTCGTCGGCGCTCAGGGTGACGAGGCCTTCGCTGTGCACCTCGAAGCCCGGCTGGTCGAGCCTAGTGCCGATATTGGCGTAGGCAAGAAACGTCGCCGTCGAGGCCACGAACAGCAACGGCGCCGTGGCGCGCCCACGTGGCGCTCTTACAAAGAACGACACATAACTTTCGATGCGCCCCGAGGGCAGGTCGGCGGTCAATTCCAGGGCATAGAAGCCCGACCGCCAATTCGAGGGGATCGTGAGACTGCAGGTCGGCTCCCAGCTGCAGTCCTGCAGATCGTCCTCGTGGAAGTGAATTGCGCCATATTGCCAGGGCGCCTCATTCCAGCTCAGCGCGGCGCCGTCCCAATTCGCACCCGTCGCCGCCCGCATGGGAAGTTGACGGAGCAGGCCGTCGCAGCGGTTGGCGGAGAGATCGACGATGCGATCGCCGGAAATCCCCTGACTGAAATCCCAGGCGGCAAGCAGGTTCGGATCGTCAGCGGCTGGCCGTAGCGCCTCGACGAGACCGCGAAGCGCTGCAGCGGGCAGGGCGCGGTCGTAAAGTCGCGGCCGGTCGATCTTACCATTGTAGTGTTGTGTCGTCGGCGGGTTGCTGTCAGCGGCGCCAGTCGATTCCGCGGCGAGAATAAGCGGCGTCTTGGCAGGCCATGCGAGGGCGTTCGGGCACGCGGCTTCGGCGGAGGCGCTTCGGTCGCGACCGCCGTCCCGCGCAAGGCTGGATTGATGGATCTCAATGCGCCCTTGCGACGGCGCGATAATCGCGCCGACAAACGCCCATTCCCGGACGAGCAAAGGCTTGGGTGCGCGAACTATCGCGCGCTTTCCATCGGCCCCGACGACGAGGCAGAGGCACCCCTGATCGTCGAGTTCGAGCTTCCAACCCGTCGCCTCGGGTCCGTTCCAGCGCGAGGCGATCGTCTGCGGCTTCCCGCCGACGATCGTCGGGAACAGATAGCATCCAAATGACAGATCGCGCGCCGACGCGAAGGCTGCCCTGTCTTCGACGAATGCATAGGAGCCCGGATGTATCGGTTGAAACTTGAGAGCGAGCGATCCGCTGATATCCGCTTCCATCGCTGTTGTCCGCAAGCCGGGGCCTAAGGGATCGGGATCGCCGCAGCGGACGCGGACGACGCGAACATTGGCTTTCGACAAGGACGCGCTGCTCAAATGAAACTGAATTCGTTCGCCTGCAGCGGCGGCGAGCGGCCAGGCATAGCCGAGGACGGATGTTGTATCGATCATGGCGCTCGGTCTCGCAGACGGATTGGCAGGGTTCGGCCGGTTATGGCTTCCCAGCGGCGACAGAAAACTTCCCACTCGACATCGGCCAGGCTTGTAAAAATCCTGTCGGCAAACTTCTCGATGGGCTGACCGCGCATGGCGGGAAGGCGTCCCAGCATCCATTTTCGTCCTGGCTCGACGACCAGCGCACAATAACGCCGCGCTTCTCCGCTCCAGCGCATACGATGCAAGACCTTCTGAAGTTCGTCGCCATGAGGTCCTTTGGGCGCGCGCCGAAATTCCTCGACGAGGTCGAGCCGATCGGGGTCGATCGGGTAATGAGCAGCCGAGGGATCGTTCTCAAGCATCCAGGGCTCCGACAGCTTCGTCTTCGATGGCGGCTTGGCGCAGTGCGAACGGAAAGGCCAAGCTTCGGACGAAGACGCGCCCTGCAACCAGCCTATTCATTTCATTCGCCCTTAGACGCGCTGGACGTTGTAGAACATCGGGACGCCCTTCAGGATGCCGGTCAAATTCGAGCGGAACGCGGTCGGCTGATAATAAAAGCCCAACGGAACGTAGGGCACCTGATCGAAGGCCGCCTTTTGGATGTTCTGGCAGATCGTCTGTTGCGTGGCGACATCCGGAGCGTCGAACCAATCGAGGCGCAGCTTTTCGATCTCGGGAATTGATGGCCAGCCGACAAACGCCTTCGGCCCATTGCTTCGGAGCCAGGTGTGGGCCGCCGGATTATAGAGGCCTATGCCGGCAGTGAAATTGCAGGTGACGCTCCATCCGCCGTTGCCGATCGGTTCCTTGGATTGCATCCGAGTGGAGACCGTCGCCCAATCCTGCGCCTGATAGTCGAGATTCATCCCGATCTTCCGCAGCATATCGGCCGCGATCTGGCTCATGATGTCGATGGCGGGAAAGTCCGCCGTCGCGAGCATCACGACGCGCTCGTTCTTATAGCCGGCGGCCTGAAGGTCGGCTTTGACTTTGCCCAGATCGACCTTGGCGGGGAAGACGTCCAAACCGACCTTGCTCGCCATCGGCGAGTCGGGATGAAAGAAGCCCATGCCCTCGCGCCACATCGCTTGATTTTCGCCAACGACCGCAAGCATGTAATCAGATTGTAGAATTCCGCCCAGAATCGCACGGCGGATCGCCGGATTGTCAAACGGCGGCTGCAGATGATTGAAGCGCATCAGGCCCGTAAAGCCCGCGGGGTCCTGCACCTGAACTTTAATGTTGGGGTTCGATCGCAGAAGAGGAGCGAGGTCGGATGTCGGCTGTTCCCACCAATCCATCTCGCCCGCCTGGAGCGCGGCAGCGGCGGTGGAAGGATCCGGCAAGGTATGCCATTCGACGCGATCGAAATTGGCAACCTTCGGCCCCGAGATATAGCTTGGCGTTCCGTTCCTGGGGACGTAGCCAGCGAATTTTTCATAGACGTTCAGAGCGCCGGGGTTTCTTTCGCGCGCGACAAACCTGAACGGCCCGCTGCCGACGATCTCGCTGACCTGCTTCATGGGGTCGGTGAGGGCGAGACGCTCCGGCATGATCACCGCGAGATTGGAGGCTGGTTTGCCTAACAGGTTTGGCAGTTGGCCGAAGGGCTTCGAAAGATGGAACTCGACCACGCGATCGGACGTCGCGACCAGGTCGTTGAGAACGGCCATCAGGGCGCCAGCGTAGATGTCCCGCTTGCCCCATCGGTTAATGCTCGCGACGACGTCCTTCGAAAGAACCGGCTCGTTGTCGTGGAAGCGAAGACCTTCTCTTAACGTCAGTCGCCACAGCTTTCCGTCGTTTTCGACGGTGTAGCCCTCAATCATCTGAGGCTGCGCATTGTACTGCTCATCGACGCCAAACAGGGTGTCGAACACCATGAGTGCGTGATTACGCGTGACATAGGCTGTGGTGGCCAGAGGATCGAGAATGGCGAGGTCGGCTTGAGGAATGAATTTGAGGACTCGGCTTGCTCCCGCAGCGTGTGCTCTTCGCAGAGAAAGTGGCGCAAGAGCCAGGCCAGCGGTAGCTGCGGCAGTCGAAAGAAACTGGCGACGTTGCATGGGACGCTCCATCTCGATGCGGATGCCGGTCAGGACGACGACCGGACACTGGGGACGCGATCGTTGCCGAGAATTGAAGAAATCATATATCAAAATCCATGTCTATATCGAGATCACCATTTTTATCTATTTTGATATATCTTTTTGTGGCGAATGTGCGCCAAGAGACCCCGGGGGAGTCCATCCGGCTTATGCCGGGCCGGATCCGTCGGGCGCCCCGGCTCCCTGGCCCGCCACCAGCGCGGCCCGTCGCGCGGCAAGGCGCTCGCGGCCGATGATTTCGTTGCGTTCAACCAATTTCTTCAGGCTGCGCGGGTTAACGCCAACGGCGCGCACGATCTTGCCCCGTTCGGGCGGCATGAACACTTCGAGCGTCTTCGATTTGATCGCTTTCATGATCGTCTCGGCGGCCTGCTCGGCTGTCATCGACGGGCCGGCGAAGGCGAGGGACATCGCATCGTCCTCCGCTTCCTTCTCCAGCATCGGCGTCTCCGTGGACGTCGGGTGGATGATCGTGAATGCCGTCGGACCGTCCCGCTCTTCCAGGGCGACGGCATGATGGAATGCGCGTAGGGCGTGTTTGGCCGCGGCATAGCTCGCAATACCCGGAAACGGCAGAAAGGCCGTCATGCTGCAGATTGTCACGAGATGTCCGGATCCTTGCCGTCGGAACCGCGGCAATGCTGCGAGCATTCCGGTCAGCGGCCCCATGAAGTTGGTGGCAACGGTATGCTCGTGCTTCTTGACGGCGACGTCCCGCGCGTAGCCGGTGTGAACCACCGCCGCGTTGTTGACGAGAACGTCGAGGCGGCCAAAACGCTTCCAGACCTCATCGAGCGTCGCCTCCCATTGGTCGCTCGAGCAGATGTCGAGATGGAGAGCGGTGGCGTTGACGCCCGCCGCCGCCGCGACGGCCTTCGCTGCTTCATCGTTGATGTCGGCGATAACGACCTTATGACCAAGCGAAGCGGCGAGCCTGGCCGTCGCGGCTCCGATCCCGCTGGCGGCGCCGGTGATGAGATAGACCTTTGATTTATCGCTTTTCATGACATCCTCTTGGATCGGGACTGAACGCGCCATGCGGCGGCCGCCGCGCAATTAAAAGTAGGTTCGGATCGACGAGGTCACGCGGTAATCATCGTCGACCAGATGAATGACCCGCCATTTGTCGAAGGTCAGGCAGGGATGGGAGATTCCGAAAGCGACCATATCCCCCACCGAAAGCGGTGAATCCTGCGGGATCGCCATATGGCAATGCTGGTCGTTCAGCCTGAGAACGTCGTGTCCGCGTGGCATGGCAACAGGACGATCCATCGCGCCACCGGGGCGAAACCACGACAAGGCGACGGGCAGGTCGTCATGGGACGCATCGCGCTTTCCGAACCCGAGGATGGCCTTCGTCGGCTCAGGCCTGGACTGGACGTAGGCCCAGATCTCCAGGGCTGGTTGAAGGCCGCCGCCCTTCGCCGCAAGGTCCGGATCGCGCTGGCGCAGCGCATCGAACGCCCGCACATACATCAGGGAATCATGGGTGATGTAGCAGCCGGCGCGCAGCAGAACGATGCTTGGTCGGGCCAGCTTCGCCGCCTTCAGTTTGGCGACGACGAGATCGTAGAAGGACGATCCGCCGGCGCTGAGGATAATCGTCTCGTCGGGGAACAGCCCTTGGCTCGCGCATATCTCTGCAAGACCGACCAGATCGTCGAGGAAGGCGTTGACGAGTGCCGCGGTCTTCTCGGGAGAATCGCCTCGCAGCAGGCCCTCAAAACCCTCGATGCCGCTGAGCCGGATTTTGTCCGACCTGCTCACAAATGACGCCAAGGCGACGGCCTCGTCGACGGTGCGACAGCCTGTCCGCCCGCCGGCATAGCCGAGTTCGACCAGTAGGTTCACGGGGCGGGTGAGTTTGAGCTGCTCCGCCGCATGGGAGATCGCCTGGGCGTTGGCGACCGAGTCGACCAGGCAGTAAAACTCAAAATCCGGGTGGTCCCTCAACTCGCGCAGCACATATTCGATGGCGGCGCGCCCGACGAGCTGATTGGCCAGGAAGATACGGTTATAGCCGAAGCTTCGGGCGACCTGGATCTGATGAGGCGTGGCGAGCGTCACCGCCCAGGCGCCATCGTCCAATTGAAGATCGAACAGCGCCGGACTCATGGTCGTCTTGCCATGAGGCGCGATCATGGCGCCTCCATCCGCCAGAAAAGCCTTCATCCATGCGCTGTTGTGACGAAGTGCGCGCTCCTTGATCACGGCGATCGGGAGCGGCAGGTCTTCGCGCAGGACTCGCCAGTCCTGCGCGCCGACCGCTGCGAGCGCTACCGGACCGTCTAACGCGGGCGTGCCTTTCTCCCTGAGATCAAGAGCGGCCTCGTTTGAGCCGCGGCGAGAGCCGCTCATAAGTCATGTCCTTTAGGTTTGACGCTGGCCAAAAACAGTCTGGCGAGCCCTTCGTATGCCATATCGTATATCAGAAATGGGGTCCGCCAACCGGCTCCGGTGGCCCCGTCGCGCCATCGGTGGTCGGCACGGCACATCTACGAGCGAGCCGGGGTCATGACGTCGCCGAACCGGCCGACCGGTGCGCCGACGGCATCGGTTTCGAAAGAGATGAGCGTTCCCTGCTCGTGGCGGCCGGATCTGTCAGAGGCAAGGGAGGTGACGAAAATGGTCCCTCCGTCATGGCCGCCGAAGCAGGGCATCGTCGGGGCGGAGACGGGAAGTTCGACACTCTCCACCAGAATGCCTTGCGGCGAGATTTTGTTGAGCTTTCCGGCGGTGACGCCGGCGCTCCAGTAGAATCCCGAATTATCCACGGCTGCCCCGTCAGGCAGGCCCTGCTCCTCCGTCAACGTCATCAACGCGCGCGCATTCGAAAGACCGCCCGTCGCAACATCGAAATCGAAAGCGTTGATGTAAGATCCGCGGCTGTCGGCATGATACATTGTCCGTCCGTCGGGGCTCCACGCCAGGCCGTTCGATACCTTGATCCCGTCCAGCACGCGGAGACTCTCGCCGCTCGGGGCGACGCGATAGAGCGCCGCCGACGGTGCGCGGGGCACGGAATCATGCATGCTGCCGATCCAGAAACAGCCGTCCGGCCCCACCTTGCCGTCGTTGAGGCGATTCATCGCCCTGTCAGGTTCGGGATGGACGAGAAAGACCAACTCGCCAGAGCCCGGATCGAAGAGGTGAACGCCGGTGCGCAGGGCAACGACGAGACGGGCGTCGAACGCAAGGCCGATGCTGCCGACGTCTGCCGGCATGGCGAAGGCCGCGACCTTTCGGGTCAGCGGTTCGAGGCAGAGCACCGCGGGGGAGAGAATGTCCACGAACCACAAGACGCCTCGCCGTTCATCCCAGACGGGGCTCTCGCCGATTTCCAAATTGAAGTCGATCAAAGTCTCGAACTTCAGGGTGGGCAACAAAACGCTCTCCTCATTCGAATCGCCGCCAGCGCATTGACCTGCTGGCGTCATCCGACGCGCATGGAGGATCGCGCGACCTCCGGATTATTTTTTTGATATATCAAAATCTATCTATTTGTCGAGTGTGATCTTGCGGCTGGGGGCGCGTACAAATTTGAGATAGCAAAATTAGACGCAATCGGCCGGCTGGACAGAAATGGGAGAGGCCTGGAAAATGTCCAAAGGAAAGGTATAACGTATTGAAAATCGACGAAACCAGTGTATTCAGGCACTCTTGAGGGGCGCCTGTGGCTGCGCATGGCTCGGGTGCGTTTGACAAAGTTATTGATCTTGACGATATATCATCGATCAAAATTGTTTTACCGTACTGGCATTGCGGAGAACGCGCCGATGTTTCCGCGGTTGTGGACAAGCGGGGCTCGTTGCTCGCGTGCCGGCCGTTGTTTCGGTTTCCTTCAGCCAGTTGGCCGACATAGTCTCGACGAACGAATGGGAATATGCGGTCGTGAGGCCGGCAAAACAGCCTTCTCAACACGGGCGCCGCAAAATCAAACTCGAAACTCGGAAGTGGCCGTCATGCAACCCGACGCGGAAACCGGATCGCAGATAGGCGCCTGTGAGTTCGGCCGACGCGCGACCTCGCTGGGGCAGGAGACAGCATGAGCACCAACGTCGCCGACATTCGGGCCGACGATCCGGCAGACGTCCTCCGCGACAGCCTTTCCGAAAGGATATACGGGCACCTGCGGCTTGCCCTGATGACGGGCGTTTACGAGTCTGGCGCGCGCCTCAACATTCGCGGACTTGCCGCCAGCTACGAGACCTCACCAACCCCGGTGCGCGAAGCCGTCATGCAGCTGGTGCGCGAAGGCGCCTTGGAGCTCCGGCTCGGGCATCAACCGCGCGTACCGGTCCTGACGATCCCTCAATATATCAAGATCCGCGAGGCGCGGGTTCCGCTTGAACGGTTGGCGGCGGAACTTGCCGCGGTGAATATGACGGAATCCTTGCTGGAGAGCCTGAGGACTTTTCACCAGCGGTTCGTTCAGTCAGAGCAGGACATGAAATGGAAGGAAGCGCTGGCGGCCAACCAGGAATTTCATTTCGCGATTTATCGGGCGTCCGACAATGAGATTCTGGTTCGTATCATTGAGAATCTGTGGCTTCTGGCAGGCCCGTTCGTGAACAATCAATATCCTCAGGTTCGCCGGGCTCATTCGGAAGTCCATCCGCATTTGATGATTATTGACGCATTGAGCAGGAAATCGCCAAGCGAAGCAGGGGAACTAGCCGTTCGCGATCTTCGCGAGGGGTCCTATCTGATCCTTGAGAAACTCAAGAACGAAGCGACGGAGGTGTCGCCGATGCGTCGAAAGAAGCGCAAACAACCTGCGTGAGCGCGGCGGTTCAAGCTGTTGGTTCGGTCACTCGTCGCCGAAACGGAAATAGCGCCCGCTCGCATAGTGGGCGATGCGCTGCCGTCAAGCCGACAGCCTTGCCTGGTTCAGAGCGCTGCCCATCTCGGCGAAAAGCGTCTCGCGATTGCCAATGCGCCCTGCTCGTTGGTTTCCAGGGCAATCTTTTGCGCCAGCATCACGTCGCCGGCGACGAGACAATCCCGGGGGACAAAACACCAGCCGTCCTTGGGGCGGCCGGCGTCGTCCAACTCATGGACGTTGGTGCCGGTGCCATGGCGGATCCGGTATCGCTTGCCGCTATGGCAGCCGGTGACGTCGAAATATTTGTGCGTCTCATACTGCGCCAGTTGTTCGGGCGTCAGCCATTCGCGCAGCAGCCGCAACCCGCGCGCTTCGCTGTCATCGCCGTGGCCCAGTTCGCGGTACCAGTCCCAAACGGCTTGCGCCGCGCGCCAGCCGGCCGCGGCGAGCCGTCGCAACAGACCACCGCCGATCCGCAGCGGCTGCTCGAACATCGACCGACCTAGCCGCCGACCAGCCGCGGATAAAACAGGGTCTCTTCCGCGGCCGGATCAAAGTGGCGGGTGATGACCGGCTCGCCGGATCCGGTGCGGAATGCCGCCGTATAGCCCGAGCCCGTCAGTTCCTTGAAGCGCTGCTCTGCCTTTTGGAGCGCCTTCGCGTCCGTGGGGTCGAAACTGTGCCGGCTGTCGCCGTGGTGGTCCATCACGATCTGGGTTGCCATTGTCAACGCTCCTGGGGTTGCCCGTCAGGTCAGGGCGATGTTGCTAACATGGCGTGTCGTGAAAAGTTCCAAACCTCCATCGGCCGTCGGCAGGTCAGCTTCCGGCCTGAAAATTGATCTACGCTTTTGACATCGATCAACATTCCGTGCGGCAGATGACTCACCGGGCGCCGTGGGCCAATTGATCCTGGGTCCTGCGGATGCTGTTGGAAGGCGAGAACGCGCCGCCCGGCCACGCGGGTAATGTCGATTTAACTTAAAATCATCCACCAATCGCGAGAAGGTGTGCGGCTGCGGCGCAAACGTTACCCGCGCGGCCTCTCTTCATACTGGCTGCCTCGAGGCGCCGTTCCTAACTGTCCAGTCCCCACGCCGCGGCTTTCTCTGCCGGAATCATGGGGATTTTACCATCCAAGCTGGATCAAAAATGGATGGATCGTTTGCAGGAAATCGCCATGGCCACCAGACAATTGCGATCAGCTCCCATCGCTTTGCCCGATTGCGGAAAATCCGGATCGAGCCTCGTGCGCAGGCTCGTTCAAGCCAAGGACGATCCGGCCAAACATCGCATCAGAGCGTGGCTCTGCGACATCGACGATGAGCGGCTTCGCCGCTTCGGACTGACCAATGAGGACATCGCCATGTTGCGGGGACCTTCCCGCAAGCCTTCCCGGCGATTGCGCATCATTTAGACTCTGCCTTCCGATGAAGCAGCGCGCCGATCCGGAGCGCGTTACGGATGTAACGCCAACTTCCTTGACTAACAATGACGCGGCGAAGCCGCCCCTCAGGCCGACCGCTTCGAGACCGGGTCGACCAGCGTCAATCGGCTGAGGGGGACACCGGCTTTCAAAAGTCCATCGCGGTAATGGGCGATGTCGGCCGGGACTTTCCAGCGGAAATTGCGCAGATGCCGCTCCACGCTCAGGCCCGGATAGCTGGCCAGCAAGGTTCTGGTGGCCTCCGCCGCTTCGTCGGCGCGCCCGGATTGCGCCAGCGCCGCGGCGCGCACCGCGAGCACCTGGAGATGATTGGGCGTCGCATACAGCGCCTCGCGCGCCCATGACAGCGACGCATCGTACTGGCCCAGCAGAT
>JAQGJF010000038.1 GCA_028290765.1 Tardiphaga sp. | reverse complement strand
ACCTTCGGAAACCTTGGCCGCATGAAACTCATGCTCGACAGCGCTCATGAAATCGTCGAAAGCGACCCCATGTTCAGCGTCTCGCGCCGTCGATGAGCCCCTTCAAAAAATTGGCCAAAGTCGAGCTAAGTATCCGTGCTTTCTAGGGAAAAACTACCATCTTGTCCATCGGGCCACGCCGGCTGTCGCGGTAGGATGGGCCGATATCGAGGACACGCCATGCCCGACCCATCGCCCCCGCCGCCCTTCGCACCGCCTTACGCCGCCGACGATGGCGTCATCGCCTCCCGGTTGCTCGAAACGGCGCGGCTCCGCCCCGACCAGGACAGCCGGATCGACCGAACCGCCACGCGGCTGATCGAAGCCATCCGGGCCGATGGCGACCGGTTCGGTGGCGTCGAGCAAATGCTGCGCGAATTCGCGCTGTCGACCAAGGAGGGCCTGGCACTAATGGTGCTGGCCGAAGCGCTGCTGCGGGTGCCCGATGCCGCAACGGCCGACCGCTTCATCGAGGACAGGCTCGGGCAAGGCGACTTCGTCCACCATGAAACCAAGTCCAGCGCCTTCCTGGTCAACGCCTCGACCTGGGCGCTCGGCCTGTCGGCGCGGGTCATTCAACCCGGCGAAACCCCGCAAGGTACAATCGGGCGGCTGGCGAAGCGGATCGGGGCGCCGGCGGTCCGGGCAGCGACGCGGCAGGCGATGCGGCTGATGGGAAGCCATTTTGTCCTTGGCGAAACCATCGAGGCGGCGCTCGAACGCGCGCATTCAACCAGCGGGCCGCGCTATTCCTTCGACATGCTCGGCGAAGGCGCCCGCACCGCGGCCGATGCGCAACGCTATTTCAACGCCTATGCCACCGCGATCGACGCCATCGGCGGGTCCACCGACGATCGCCCCCTGCCCGACCGGCCGGGCATTTCGGTCAAACTGTCGGCGCTGCATCCGCGCTTCGAGGCCGTGAGCCGATCGCGGGTGATGACGGAGCTGGTGCCGCGCGTGATCGAGCTCGCGCTTAAGGCAAAAGCCCATGATCTCAATTTCACGGTCGATGCCGAGGAAGCCGACCGGCTGGAACTGTCGCTCGATGTGATCGCGGCGGCGTTCGGCGATGCATCGCTGGCGGGCTGGGATGGATTTGGCCTGGCGATTCAGGCGTACCAGAAGCGCGCCGAAGCGGTGATCGATTACATCGATGAACTCGCTGAAAAGCTGAGCCGCCGCATGATGGTGCGGCTGGTGAAAGGCGCCTATTGGGACACCGAGATCAAGCGCGCGCAGGAGCGCGGCCTCGACGACTTTCCGGTGTTCACCCGCAAGCCGATGACCGACCTCAATTACATCGCCTGCGCGCGCAAACTGCTGGCGCTGCGACCGCGCCTGTTCCCGCAATTCGCCACCCACAACGCCCTGACCGTGGCCACCGTCCTTGAACTGGCCGAAGGCAGCGGCGGCTTCGAATTCCAGCGCCTGCACGGCATGGGCGACGCGCTCTACGCGCAACTGGAAAAGGGCCATCCCGAGATCGCCTACCGGACCTATGCGCCGGTCGGCAGCCATCGCGATCTCCTGGCCTATCTGGTGCGCCGGCTGCTGGAGAACGGCGCCAACTCGTCCTTCGTGGCGACCGTCGCCGACGACAAGGTCCCGGTGGCGACGCTGTTGCGGCGTCCCGCCAACCTCATCGCTGCCGCCGGTACCGCCAGGCAGACCACGATCCACACGCCGCCAGATCTGTATTATCCGGTACGCGCCAACTCACGCGGCGTTGAATTCGGCGAGCGCAAGGCCCTGAACGAGCTGCTCGCGGCGGTCACAGCCGCGCACGCCGATGTCGTGGCGGCTCCCCTGATCAACGGCAAGCCTGTCAGCGGCGCGCAGCGTGCCGTCGCCAGTCCGATCGACGGCACCCTGGCCGGCCAGGTGATCGAGGCGACCGCCGGCGATGCCGCGCAGGCCATCGCCGCGGCACGGCGCGGATTCCGGGCCTGGAGCCAGAAACCGGCGGAAACCCGCGCCGACATTCTCGTGCGCGCGGCATCGTTGCTGGAGCAACGGCGGGCGCATTTCATCGCGCTGCTGCAACGCGAGGGCGGCAAGACGCTCGACGATGCGCTGTCGGAAGTTCGCGAGGCGACCGATTTCTGCCGCTATTACGCCGTCGAGGGCCGCCATCTGTTCGGTGATTTGGACATGATGCCGGGACCAACCGGCGAGAGCAATGAATTGCGGCTGCGTGGCCGCGGCGTGTTCGTCGCGATCTCGCCGTGGAATTTTCCGCTGGCGATCTTTCTGGGCCAGGTCACCGCGGCGCTGATGGCCGGCAACGCCGTGGTCGCCAAGCCCGCCGAGCAGACACCCCTGATCGCGACCGAAGCGGTTCGCCTGCTGCACGAGGCCGGCGTGCCGCCCTCGGCGCTGCAGCTCGTCACCGGCGACGGCGCCGTCGGCGCCACCCTGGTGGCGCATCGTGACGTCGCAGGCGTGGTGTTCACCGGCTCGACCGAAGTCGCGCGCATCATCAACCGCACGCTGGCCGCCAAGGACGGGCCGATCGTACCGCTGATCGCCGAAACCGGCGGCATCAATACGATGATCGCCGACGCCACCGCACTGCCGGAACAGGTCGCCGACGACGTCGTGACCTCGGCGTTTCGCTCGGCCGGCCAGCGCTGCTCGGCGCTGCGGCTATTGTTCGTGCAGGACGACGTCGCCGACCGCATGATCGAGATGATCGCCGGTGCCGCGCGCGAGTTGAAAATAGGCGACCCGCGCGATCCCGCCACCCATGTCGGGCCGGTGATCGACACCGAGGCCAAACAGAAGCTCGATGCCCATGTGGCGCGGATGACCGCGCAGGCACGGGTTCACTTCGCCGGTAACGCCCCGGCACAGGGCCATTACGTGGCGCCGCACATCTTCGAATTATCAAGCGCTGAACAGCTCACCGAAGAAGTGTTCGGGCCGATCCTGCATGTGGTGCGCTACCGCGCCGATGACCTCGAAGGCGTGCTGCAATCGATCGAGCGCAGCGGTTACGGCCTGACGCTCGGCATCCATTCCCGGATCGACGACATGATCGAGCGTGTGATCGAGCGGCTGCAGGTCGGCAACGTCTATGTCAACCGCAACATGATCGGCGCCGTGGTCGAGATGCAGCCGTTCGGCGGCCATGGGCTGTCCGGCACCGGTCCCAAGGCCGGCGGTCCGCATTATTTGCCACGCTTCGCCACCGAGCAGACCGTGACCATCAACACGGCGGCGGCTGGCGGCAATGCCGCACTGATGTCGGAGGGGGAGTAGCTGGCCTTCTTCCCTCTCCCCTTGTGGGAGAGGGAAGAGGCCCCCCGTTGCATCACGTCGCCAACATCGATCAAATGACTTTCTCAATCGATCCGCCATTTCATGACGCGGAATAACAAGAGTTACGGGAGTGACCATGGAAAACGGCATCTTCGCAGGCCTGAAAGTCCTGGACTGCGCGAGCTTCATCGCGGCGCCGGCGGCCGCGACGGTGCTGTCGGATTTCGGCGCGGAGGTGATCAAAATCGAGCCTCCGGGATCGGGCGATCCCTACCGCAACCTGCCGAACCTGCCGGGCTATCCGCACAGCGAACACAATTACGCGTGGCTGCTGGAGGCGCGCAACAAGCGCAGCCTGGCGCTCGATCTCGGCAAACCGGAAGCCCGCGCCGTGCTGCATCGGCTGGTCGCCGACAGCGACGTCTTCATCACCAATTTTCCACCGCAGGTCCGGCAGAAACTTGGCATCACCTACGCCGAACTGGCGCCACTGAACCAGCGGCTGATCTATGCCTCGTTCACCGGCTATGGCGAGAAAGGTGAAGAGGCTAACAAGCCCGGCTTCGACAGCAACGCCTATTGGGCGCGCTCGGGCCTGATGGACCTGGTCCGCGCCGACGAGAAGACCACACCGGCGCGTTCGGTGGCCGGCATGGGCGACCATCCTTGCGCCATGGCGCTGTTCGGCGCCATCGTCACCGCGCTCTACAAGCGCGAGCGCACCGGCAAGGGTTCGCATGTCAGTTCGAACCTGATGGCCAATGGCATCTGGGCCAGCGGCGTGCTTGCCCAGGCCAAGCTGTGCGGCGCGACATTCCAGGAGCGGCGTCCGCGCGAACGCGCGCTCAACGCCGTCACCAATCACTACAAATGCCGCGACGGCCGCTGGCTGATTCTGTCGCTGCTCAACGAGGAGCGGCAATGGCCGGCGCTGGCCTGCTGCCTCGGCCGCGAGGAATT
>JAQGJF010000005.1 GCA_028290765.1 Tardiphaga sp. | reverse complement strand
TCTGCAAAAATCGATTCGCTGTGGCGATGTCTGGGCGACGACGACGTTCGCCCGCGCATGACGGCGATATGAATGTGGCGCCCTCACCGATCCGGCGATCGTGGCTTCTGGCGCCGAGGCATTTCCGGGACCGCTTATCTCGATCAGACTCATGATGAACGTCCAGCAGCTAAGTTCATTGGCGCCACGCGGGCGAATTCCGATGCCGAGAGCTTAGCGATCCCGGCGCGGAAGGCCCGTTATCGCTGCGAAGGACTTGTTAAATGTTGTGAGTGCGAAGACCGGCTCCATCTATAGGAGCATGGCGGCTACGCCATCGGGGCGATGATCCTTCGCGTCAGCCTGAAAAAGCGTTGCTGTTACAAACGCTTAAGGATCATCGCAATTCCCGCAGCAGGCGCGCCGCGGCCTTCAGGTCGGCATTGTCGAAGCCCTCGGTAAAGCGCGCATAGATCGGCGTGAGCACGTCTCTCGCCTCGTCCGGGCGGCCTTGCCCGGACCGCAAATGAGCCAGGCTGGTCGCCGTTCGCAACTGCCAGGCCAACCCACCTTGCCGGTCCGCCAGATCGAGCGAATCCAGAAGACATTGCTCGGCCTTCGACGATTCGGGTTCGGGCGCCGAGATCAGGATGGTCGCTTTGACGCGCAGCAGCTCCGGCATCATGAACAAGTCGCCATTGCGCTCGACCAGCGCGATGGTTTCATCGATCGCCTCGAGCGCGCCGTCGAACCGGCCCATCATCGCCTGTCCCTCCGCGATCGCGGCGCTGAAGGCGGTCGTCAACAACTCGTAACGGAGCGAATGCAATGTCTCCAGGGCGGCGCGCAGCACTGCGATGCCGGATTCGGGCTCCCCTCGCCGGACCAGCAGTTCGCCTTTCACGCCGCGACCGACGGCCTGATACGGCGCCAGCGAATAGCGGTCGGCCTGCTCGATGAAGCGATCGATATGCGCTTCACCGGCATCGAGATCGCCATTCCACATGAATACCGACACTGCCCAGATCAGCGCGATGCACAGCGTGACGGGGTGGTCGGCTTCCGCGACGGTCTCGCGGGCGACGACCAGCGCCTGATCCGAAAGTCCCTCGAGCCAGAGCGCGCGCGCCAGCGCGATGCGCGCCCGGTTACGATAGTCGAAACCGAAGTGGAAGGTATTGATCCGGCTGGACGCCGGCAGTTCCACTGTCGCCGCCTCGAGATAGAAGCGCGCTCTGGCGCCATTGCCCTCGAGATGATGGGAAATTCCGAGCGCCGAGTGCGCTTCGGCAATGCCGACCGGATCCGCGATCGCGGCGGCGACTGCTTCGCCGCGCAGGGCGAATTCCAGGGCGCTGTGAAAGTCGCCGATCCTTTCATGGAAGATATGAAGCCGCCCGAGCAGGCGCAGTTCGTTGTGCAGATCGCCGAGTTCACCGGCGAGCACCAGGCCTCGCTTGAGCGCGTCGCGGACCTGCTCGCTGTTGCCCCTGGTAAACATCAGCGCCAGCCCGAGAGCCGCCTGCAGCTCCATCTCCCGCGGGGTCCCGCTTGTGGTTCCGTCGAGCGCGGCGATGGCCTGTTCGGTCCAGCGATGGCATTCGGTCAACAGCGACATTTCCAGGAACAGGCGCGCCGACACCGCCGCCAGCGCGATGCCCACCGCGATGTCGCCGCGCTCGAAAAAACTCCATTCCAGCGCGGCACGCACATTGCCGAGATGCTCGCCAAAATCGGCGAAGGTTTTGACATCGAGCGTCGTCGATGCCGCTTTTGCGTCGGTGCGTTCGAGCAATTCGAGATAATAGATGGCATGATGGCGGGCGGCCTGATCGGCATCCCCGCCGTCGAGCAGCTTGCCCAGGACATAGGCCCGCGTGGTATCGAGCAGGCGGTAACGCGTCGTCACGTCGCTGGTGTTCGCCGCAACCAGGGACTTCGCCACCAGGCTTGCCAGGGTCGCGACAACCTGCTCGGCGTCGATATCGCTTCCCACCGCCACCGACCGGGCCGCTTCGAGCGTGAAAATGCCGACGAACACCGATAGCCTGCGCAGCACAACCCGCTCGCGCTCGTTCAACAGATCGAAGCTCCAGTCGAGCGTGGCGCTCAGGGTCTGATGCCGGAGCAGCGCGGTGCGCCGTCCCTTCCACAACAGCCTGAACCGGTCGTTGAGCAGCGCAGCGGTCTCCTGAATGCCATAGGCATTGACACGACCGGCCGCCAGTTCGATCGCCAGCGCGATCCCGTCGAGCCTGCGGCAGATCTCGGCGACCGTCGGCGCGTCGCTGTCCTGCAGTTCGAAACGATGGCCACTGGCGGCGACGCGTTCGACGAACAGCTGGGCGGCCGGGAAAGCCAGCACCTGCGCGGCGGTCAATTCGGCGTCTTCCGGAGGGCTGTCCAGCGGCGTCAGCGGATACACATGTTCACCTTCGACACGCAACGCTTCCCGGCTGGTCGCCAGAATGTGGGTCTGCGGCGCCTCCTGAAAGATCCGCTCCGCCAATGCAGCGGCTGTCTCAATGACGTGTTCGCAACTGTCGAGGATCAGCAGCATCCGCTTGTCGCGAAGGAACGCGATCAGGCCGGGGGTCGGGTCACGGGACGGCACCTGAAGCCCGAGCGTCGATGCGACCGCGCTGGGGACCAGCAGCGGATCGCTCAGCGGCCCGAGATCGAAGAAGCAGACGGCTCCGACAAAATCCGCCAGCAGCGTGTGAGCCGCCGCGACTGCAACCGTGGTCTTGCCGATACCGCCCGGCCCCACGATGGTGACGAAGCGTTCAGTCGCCAGTCGTGCCGACAGGCTCTGCACCGTTTCGTCGCGTCCCACCATCCGCGTCAGGCGCGCCGGCAGGCCGTACGACGGATGAGAGACCGGAGTCTCCACGGCCGGCAATCCCGGCGCGAGCGAATGGGAAATCGGCGCCACGAAACAATAGCCCCGCCCCGGCAGGGTCGCCACATAGCGGGCGCCGGGCTCGTCTTCGCCCAGGGCCTTGCGTAGCAATGCGATTTGAAATCGGAGGCTGCCTTCATCGACCGTCATATCCGGCCAGACCCGCGCCATCAGGTCTTTCTTGCTGACGACCTCGCTGGCGCGCTCGACCAGGGCGATGAGAATATCCAGCGTCCGGGCGCCCAGGTAAACCGGTGCGCCATCATTTTCGAGGAGCCTCTCCGAGACACGCAGCCGAAATGTACCGAACAAAATCGCGTGCTGATCCGGGGGACGCTCCTGGTTCGGCATCGATCAGTCCTTTTGGCGGAGACCCACTTGCGACATTGCGCCACAGCGACGCCAAAGCTCCGTCGTGGCGCGTAGCGTTGCTGCCAGCCTGGATACTTTCATATGAGAGCCGAACTGCCATGCGTCAATGTCGCGCAACGCCAGCAACACGTCCGTGGGTCGTTGCCCACTCCGCACGCGTGGTCGAGCGCGATCGCGCGCATGCCGCGCGCGTTGTGCTGGAAAGTCGCTTTAATTAAAAGTTGAGCGACACCGGATTTCTTTCGTCGGGATTCACCGCGATCCGCGCAGCTCATCCAGCAAATACCTGGCCGCCGCCAGGTCCGGACTCTCGAAACCTTCGGTGAAGCGGGCATAGATCGGCGCTAGCACGTCCCGCGCCTCGTCACGCCGTCCTTGCAACGACCAGAGCCGCGCCAGGCTCGTCGCGGTTCGCAGCTCCCAGGCCAGCGATGATTGCTGTCCGGCCAGTTCGAGCGAACGAATAAAATGACGTTCGGCCCCGATCACATCCGGGTTCGGCATCGACGCCAGGATATCCGCCTTGATCCGCAACAGTTCGGGGAAACCGAACAAATCTCCGTTGTGCTCGACCAGGGCGATGGCTTCATCGATTGTCGCGAGCGCTTCGTCTCCTCGTCCGACGCGCGACTGGCCTTGCGCCAGCGCTTCGCTGAAAGCCGTCAACAATCCATATCGATGCGCGCGCAACGCCTCCAGCGAGCGGCGCAACAGGATCATGCCGGGTTCGACGTCCCCCCGCATTACCAGCAGCTCGCCCCTGGCGCCCAGGCCGATCGTTTGAAAGGGCGCCAGCGAATATCGGTCGGCCTGGGCAATGAACAGGTCGTTGTATTCCTCCGCGCTTTTCAAATCCTTGTTCCAGAGAAAAACCGACGACGCCCAGAACAGCGCCAGGCAAAGCTTGATCGGATGATCAAGGTTGATGGTGTCCTCGAGCGCCTGTCGCGCCATGCCGACAGCCTGGTCCGGATAACCCTGAAGCCAAAGCACGCGCGCCAACGTAATGCGGGCGCGATTGCGATAATCGAAGTTGTAGTGGTGCGAATTGATCTGCGAAGCCGGCAGATGCTCCAGGGCGAAGGCCAGGCAAGCGCGAGCGGCGGGGCTGTCTCCCTTGAGATGATATGAAATTCCGAGCGCAACACGAATCTGCGCCAGCCCGACCGGATCGCCGATCTCTTGCGCAACCGATTCGCCGCGCTGCGCGAACATCAGCGCGTCCTGGAAATTTCCAATTCTGACGTGGAACAGGTGAAGCTTCTCGAAGAAGCCAAGCTGGCCGCGCAGGTCGCCCAGTTGCTCGGCCAGTTCGAGGCCTCTCGTCAGCGAGTTGCCGGCTTGCTCGGTATTGCCTCTGGTCAGCATCAGCGACAGGCCGAGAGCTGCGTGGAGCTCCATCTCATGCCGGCTTCCGCGCGTAACATCATCCAACGCTGCGATCGCCCGTTCGCTCCAGCGATGGCATTCGGCCAACAGCGACATATCGAGAAACAGGCGGGTCGAGGCCGCGGCGAGAGCGACGCCTACCGTCAACTGGCCGCGGGCGGAGAAACACCATTCCAGCGCGGCGCGAACATTTCCAAGCTGATCCGCATGGGTCGCGAAGCTCTCGGGCTGCGAAGGCGCCGGCATATCGTCGTCGACCTGTTCAAGCAATTCCAGGAAATAGCTCGCACGGCGGAATTCCACCTGGTCTGCGTCGCTGCTGTCGAGCAGTTTTTCCTGGCCATAGGCGCGCGTGGTGTCGAGCAGGCGATAGCGGGGTGACGCGACATGGATGTCGGCCGAAACAAGGGATTTCGCGACCAGACTTTCCAGCGCCACGGCGACTTCGTTGCTGTCGAGTTCCGGCCCGGCGGCGACAGCACGGGCGGCTTCCAGGGTAAAAATGCCGGCGAAGATCGACATCCTGCGGAGCGCAACGCGTTCCGGCTCGGACAACAGATTGTAACTCCAGTCGAGCGTCGCCCGCAGCGTTTGATGACGAAGTAGTGCCGTTCGACGGCCTTCCCACAACAGCCCGAAACGGTTGTTGAGCAGTGCGCCGATTTCCTGGATGCCAAAGACGCTGACGCGGCCGGCGGCGAGTTCGATCGCGAGCGCGATGCCGTCCTGCCGGCGGCAGATCTCGCCGACCATCGGCGCATCCTCGTCGCTC
>JAQGJF010000030.1 GCA_028290765.1 Tardiphaga sp. | reverse complement strand
TCGGCAAGTATTACGACAAGCTCGCCGAGGCGATGTCGGAAGAGTAACGGATTCGCGGGATCCCTCTCCGGGCCGAATCAGAACGCCGCCTCCTTCGGGAGGCGGCGTTTCGTTGCGCCCGGCCCGCCATGGTCAGGTCGCCAGAAATTCCAGCGCAATCTCGCAAAACCGCGCCGGCGCCTGTTCGATCATCATGTGCGTGGCGCCGTCGATCAGCGCGGTGCTCGCATCCGGCACATGTGCCGCCAGCGCGCGCAGCACCTGAGGCAGCGTCCCCCTGGTACTGGCGCCGCCGATGAACAATGTCGGTGTCCGGATCGACTCCGCGTCGGCCTTTGAGAACGGCAGCCGCTTGTCGCGGGTCTGGCCGATCAGCGTGGCTGCATTGTCCCGCAACGGCTGCTTCGACATCGCCGTCTTCCGCTTCCACGCACCCGGGCTTTCGATGGCATCCACGAACGCCGTCAGCCCGCCTTCGACATCCCCGGCCTGGATCTTCTCGGCGGCCGCCGCGGCAATGGCGGCGAGCCGGCTCGGACCTGCCGTCGCGGCGGGATCGAGCGAGGCATCGAGTTCGCCGCCGGGTTCGGCAAGGATCAGTTTGCGCAGAAGATCAGGCCGCTGCTGCGCGACCCGGAACGCGATATGTCCGCCACGCGAATGTCCCAACAGATCGACCGGCCCGGCGCGCAGGGCGCCGTTCAGCCCGGCGCCCAGAGCTTCGATGAAGGCGATCACATCCGCGACATGCTGGGCGATCGAATAGGTGTCGCCGTTTCCGTCCCAATGCGCTGGAAAAAAGTGCCGCAGGCTGAGCGCGATCACGCGATGCCGTTTCGACAACGGCCCCAGCACCGGAGACCAGGTCCGGAAATCGCACAGCGATCCGTGCACGCAAACCAGCGTTGGTCCGTGGCCGACCTCGAGATAGGCGATGTCGGTGCCGTTGACGTGGAGGGATTGCATGGTGAACTCGTGCGCTGGCGGGGGGAGGTGGGGTTCCGACTGTGCATCGCGCGGAAACCGGGTGGATGGCAACCCTTTGGCGGCCTATATTTCAGGGCAAGTACAGAGCTCGCAGGCACAGCAATTTGGAGCCAGCCATGACCAAACCCAGCTTTACAATATTCGACACCGCGATCGGCAGCTGCGGCATCGCCTGGGGCGAGCGCGGCGTTGTCGCGGTGCAACTGCCGATGTCGAATGAAGAGAAGACCCGCAAGCGCATTCACCAGCGTTTTGGCGACATCGAGGAACTCGCGCCGCCCGCGGCGGTGCAGGACGCCATCGACGGGATCATCGAATTGCTCGCGGGCAAGCCCAATGATCTCACCGACGTCGTGCTCGACCTCGAGGGCGTGCCGGAATTCAACCGCGGCGTCTATGACATCGCGCGGTCGATCCCGCCGGGCAAGACGCTGACCTATGGCGACATCGCCAAGCGCCTCGGCGGCGTCGAACTGTCGCGCGACGTCGGCCAGGCGCTGGGGCACAACCCATGTCCCATCGTGGTGCCGTGCCATCGCGTGCTGGCCGCCGGCGGCAAGCCGGGCGGATTTTCAGCCAATGGCGGCGTGGTGACGAAACTGAAAATGCTCGCCATCGAGGGCGCGGTCGTCAATCACACGCCGAGCCTGTTCGACTGAGCTGCGTTTAACCCCCAACCGCCTCGCAGGAAAATCCGTTGCCCCGGCGGCGGATTTTCCCCGTTGATGGCGAGGGGAAATGTGCGGTGCAGCACAGCGTCTCGGTGTCGCAAAGGCGTTCCAGAAAATTGCGCCGCGTCGCCGCGGCCTGGGCCTGATCGACATCGAATTTCACCGATAGCTCAGGATAGCGCGTCTGCAGCGGCGAGTGCATCAAGTCGCCGCCGAAAACGGCGTCGTCCCTGCCGCGGCCGAAACTGAAAGCGACATGTCCCGGCGTATGCCCCGGCGTCGGCAGGATGCGCGCATGATCTCCGATCTGGAAATCGTTGCCAACGATCTCGGCCTTGTTGGCCTCGACGATCGGCAACACACTGTCGCCGAATGCCGGCACGGCGGTTCCGGCGTGCTGTTCGGTCCAGTAATCGAATTCACCCTTGGCGAATACATAGCGCGCGTTTGGAAAGGTAGGCAGCCAGCGGCCGTTTTCCAGCCGCGTGTTCCAGCCGACATGGTCGACATGCAGATGCGTGCACATCACGAAGTCGATGTCGCCGACCGCAAAACCCGCCGCCGCCAGCGCGCGCGCATAGGTGTCGTCGGTCTTCATATTCCACTTCGGCCGCAGCGGCCGCGGCTTGTCGTTGCCGATGCAGCTGTCGACCAGAATGGTGTGATGCGGCGTTGTCACGATATAGGACTGGAAACAGAGGATCAGCACGTCCTGCGCGTCGATCGCGCCGGCCTCTCGCATCCACGTCCTGTTCTCCGCCAGCAGGTCCGGCGTGAGCCCGGGCAACATCTCCAGCGCGGGCAAGAACGTGGTTTCCTGCTCGACGATCCGGTGAATGGTGAGGTCGCCGACGGCGAGCTTGAGACTCATGGCGGTTCCTTAAGTTAAGCCGGCGGCGGCACCGAGACTTTCACCGAGGGGCGCGCCAGCATCTTTTCGTGGAATGCCGCGAGCTTCGGATAGGCCTTGCGCCAGTCCTTGTCGGGAAAGCGGAAATCGGCGTAGCCGAGCACGCAGACGAGGCCGATCTGCACGATGTCGAACGACCGCGACAGCACATCGGCCTGGTTTTCGAACCGGGCCATGCCGTTCCAGGCCCGGTTCCAGTGATCGTCGCTCCAGGCCTGCCACTTCAGCGCTCCGGGGCGCACCATGTTTTCGTAGCGGCACAGCAGCATCGAATCGAGCATGCCCTGCAGCAGCGAGTGGTCGCTCTTGACCTGCCAGCGTGCCGGCCCCGAAGCCGGGATCAGTTTGCCGCCACCGGCGAGGTCGTCGAGATATTCGACGATCACGTAGGAATCGAGCACGACGTTGCCGTTGTCGAGGATCAGCGCCGGCAGCTTTTTCAGCGGATTGACGTGCTGCGAATATTCGTCGTTGGGTTCGCCCGGCACCACCTTGACCGCAACGAACTCGATTCTGTCGATCAGACCGAGCTCGATGGCGCTGATGCGAACCTTGCGGGCAAACGGCGAGGCCGGCGAGTAGGTCAGTTTCATGTAAGGGATCCTTTGAAACTCGAAATGAGGCCAAAACGAAAACCGAACTCATCCTGAGGAGCCTCGCGAAGCGAGGCGTCTCGAAGGATGGGCCGCACATGCCGCCATCCTTCGAGACGCGCGAAGGGCGCGCTCCTCAGGATGAGGGAAACAACCCGTAGCCTTAAGCCGCGACCACCGTCTGCTTCTGCTCGCCAAGACCCTCGATGCCGAGGCTCATGACGTCGCCGACATTGAGGAATTTTGGCGGCTTCATGCCGAGGCCGACGCCGGGCGGGGTGCCGGTGGTGATGATGTCGCCGGGCATCAGCGTCATCATCTGCGACAGATAGGAGACGATGGTCGGCACGTTGAAAATCATGGTCGCGGTCGAGCCGGTCTGGCAACGCTTGCCGTTGACGTCGAGCCACATGCTGAGCTTGTGCACGTCGGCGAGTTCGTCGGGGGTCACCAGCCACGGGCCGAGCGGCCCGAAGGTGTCGTGCGACTTGCCCTTGGTCCATTGACCCAGACGCTCGAGCTGGAAGGCGCGCTCGGAGACGTCGTTGCAGACGCTGTAGCCAGCGACGTATTTCAGCGCATCGGCCTCGGTGACGTATTTGGCGCGGGTGCCGATGATGATGGCGAGTTCGACCTCCCAGTCGAGCTTGGTCGACCCGCGCGGCTTCTCGACCGCGTCGTTGGGGCCGCACAGGCTGTTGATGGCCTTCATGAAGACGATCGGTTCGGCCGGGATCGGCATGCCGGATTCGGCAGCGTGATCGGCATAGTTCAGCCCGATGGCGACGAATTTGGGGGCGCCGCCGACCGGCGAGCCAAGCCGTGGCGATCCCGTGACTTCGGGCAGCGAGGCGGAGTCGAGGGCGGCGATTTTCGCCAGGCTTGCGGGTGACAGGGCGTCGCCGGCCAGATCCTTCACATGGGCCGACAGATCGCGCAATTTGCCGGCTTTATCGACCAAGCCCGGCTTTTCGCTGCCGATGGCGCCAAATCTCACAAGTTTCATTTTCGATCGCTCCCTTTGCGCTACTCGCTTTAATTGACTGTTTCATGGAACAGGGCGCGGCGAAATTCAACCCGCAGTCCGCGATGGCTGGGTTCCGCTCACA
>JAQGJF010000011.1 GCA_028290765.1 Tardiphaga sp. | reverse complement strand
CCGTCATGGCGACGCTGAGATCGAGGTCGAGCGCTATACCGCCGGTATCGAACTCGAAAGTATTGCCTGCGCCGGGCCGCGCGCCGCGCGCCGCGGCACCGCCGAACATGCTGTTGAGGATGTCCTCGAAACCGCCGCCGCCCAAACCGCCGGGACCGGCGCCGCCGGTGCGGAAGGTATGGGTCTCGAAACCGCCGGGCCCCCTGCGCGTACGCGGGTCGCCGCCGCCGGGAAAGCCCTGGAAGCGCGGCTTGCCCTCGGCGTCGATCTCGCCGCGATCGAACTGCTTGCGCTTGTCCTCGTCGCCGATGATTTCGTTGGCTGAGTTCAATTCGGAAAAGCGCGCCGCGGATTTCGGATCATTCTTGTTGGCGTCGGGGTGATGCTTCTTGGCAAGCTTGCGATAGGCGCTCTTGATCGCCGCGGCGCTGGCGTCCCGCCGCACCCCCAAGATTTCATAGGGGTCGCGCATCCGGCGTGCCTCCTTCAGGAATTTCAATGTGTGGGCTGCCCGCCCGCCTAGCCTTCATCTGGGGTCTTCGTGTCATTTTTGCAACGGGCTTGAGCCCCACCCGCTAATGCCTGATTCAACAAGCTGAATCAGGCCGCCCTCAGCTCTTTCGCCATGGCTTCAGGGTGTGGACGTCCCATCGGCCATGCTCGGACCGGCATGCGGCGCCCTGCAGCCAAGTTTCCGAGGTACCATTAACGTAACTCGCCAGGAAATCCCGGCAAGTACGTCCTTCGGTGGTGTAGGCGGTGGCGAGCGGCGTCACCGAGCCCCGCGCCCCGGTTGAGGGGTTTGCCCAGGGCTGGCTGGAATCCTTGGCTCCGCTAGTCAGTACGTCCGAAGCGGCATTGCGGGCAAAGGCGAGATCGGCCTCGGTGGGCTCCTCGGTGGATGGCGCAGCCCGACCGATCGAACCGGTCACGTCCTTGTCGCCTTCCATCTGCGCGAAGGCGTCGTTGCTTCGGGACACGCTGCAACCGCCCCCGCCGGCGCCCATTAGAATCGCTGTCATGACAGCGCCCCATGGCGCGATCGCCGATAGGCCAATGCGTCGCCGTGTCCTATATAGGTCTGACCTATAGAGACACTCCTCCGCGCTCTGGACCGCTGGCTGACGCAACTCGGAACACCCTGATGACCGACACCACATCCATGAAACACCCAACCCAGTTAACGTCTGGTGATTTCACCACGGCCCAAGATCCTTTTGGCCTGTTTGCCGAATGGTTTGCCGAGGCGGTGAAAAGCGAGCCGAACGATCCAAACGCCATGGCGCTGGCCACCGTCGATGCCGACGGGCTTCCCGACGTGCGAATGGTGCTGATGAAGGGCTATGATCGCGATGGTTTCGTGTTTTACAGCCACATCGCCAGCCAGAAGGGCCGCGAACTCGCCACAAATCCTAAGGCCGCTTTACTTTTTCACTGGAAATCGCTGCGCCGGCAGGTCCGCATCCGCGGCAATGTGACGCCGGTGAGCGAGGCCGAAGCGGACGCCTATTTCGCGACCCGGCCGAAGCAGGCCCAGATCGGCGCCTGGGCCAGCAAGCAATCGCAGCCGCTGGAGAGCCGGTTCGCGTTCGAGCAGGCGATCGCAAAGGTCGCCGCCAGGCACATTGTCGGCGACGTGCCGCGGCCGCCGGGCTGGAGCGGCTGGCGGATCGCACCACAACGCTTCGAGTTCTGGCACGACCGGCCGTTCCGGCTGCATGACCGCATCGAATTCGGCCGCGAGACCTCGGACCAGCCATGGTCCAGGACGCGGCTTTATCCGTGATATCGAGAGTCTAAGGGACATCCATGCCGAACACCGCCAATACGCCGCGGCGCACCTTGCTTCTGACCGGAGCCAGTCGCGGCATCGGCCACGCCACCGTGATCCGCTTTTCCAGCGCCGGATGGCGCGTCCTTACCTGTTCGCGGCATCCGTTTCCCGAAGAGTGCCCATGGGGCGCGGGCCCGGAGGATCACATCCAGGTCGACCTCGCCGACCACGCCGACACCGCGCGCGCCATCGCCGAGATCCGCGAGCGCCTGGAGAGCGGCGAACTGCACGCGCTGGTCAACAATGCCGCGATTTCACCGAAGGCCGCAGGCGGCGGCAGGCTGAGTTCTATCGACACCGACGTCGATGCCTGGAGTCATGTGTTCCGCGTCAATTTCTTTGCACCGATCATGATGGCACGCGGGCTGCTCGAGGAATTGAAGGCCGCCAAGGGATCGGTGGTCAACGTCACCTCGATCGCCGGATCACGGGTGCATCCGTTCGCCGGAGCCGCCTATGCCACCTCGAAGGCGGCGCTGGCCTCATTGACCCGGGAGATGGCGTCGGATTTCGGCCGCTTCGGCGTCCGCGTCAATTCGATCGCGCCGGGCGAGATCGACACCTCGATCCTGTCGCCGGGTACCGAGAAGATCGTGGACCAGCAGATACCGCTGCACCGCCTCGGCACGCCCGACGAGGTGGCGAAAATCATCTACGTGCTGTGCACGGAGACGAGTTCGTACGTCAACGGCGCCGAGATTCATATCAACGGCGGCCAGCACGTTTGAACGCATTCGCGCCTGCTCTCAGCGTTCCGGCACGGCGCGAAATCGCGCAGGCGCCGGTTTCGCAGCGCTGATACCGGCGCTCGAGCACTCGTCTTCGGACTCGCCCTCGGCAAGCGCCGCGCCGCAATGCCTGCAGTTGCGCGCCGATGCCGCCAGCGCCGACGCGACAAGCGCCCTGGCGCTGGTCTGGCGTTGCTGCTGATAGCTCATGAAATCGACGACGTTGGGTCGGGAGATTTTGAGTTTGTCAACCATGGCTTCCTCGCATTTGTACGAGGGTTTTATCGCAGCAACGTCTCTGCCAATTGTTCAGGCGAACGCTCAAATTTTACCGGTGCAAATGTGGCGACAAAGAAGCTTAGCAATCCGTCATCAGCGGGCACTTAACTGCGTCTTGCGGTTCCACATTTCGTCATCGCGCGTTGGAAGCTGGTTCCACCCGGCGCTTGCGGCCGAGTAAAGCTCACAACCACTTCTTCCACTTGAACAACAGGTACGGCAGCACCGCGGCGAGCACCATCATCAGCAGCGCATAGGTATAGCCATGCGCCCATTCCAGCTCCGGCATGATCTTGAAGTTCATGCCGTAAATCGAGGCGATCAGGGTTGGCGGCATCAAGACCACGGCCATCACCGAGAATAGCTTGATGATGTTGTTTTGCTCGAGGTTGACGACGCCGAGCATCGCATCCAGCACGAAGGTGATCTTGTTGGACAAATAGGAGGCGTGGTCGGTCAGCGAGCCGACGTCGCGCTGCATGGTCTTTAACTGCGCCCGCATCTCCTTCGACCATTTGACGTTGTCGACTTCGGCGGTGACGAAGGTGACGAGGCGGCCGATCGAGACCAGGCTCTCGCGAACCTTCGAAGTCAGGTCGCCCTTGCGGCCGATCGCGATCAGGATGTCCGAATAACGCTTGGCGTGGCCGGTGCGCGCAGCACCTTCAGGTTCGAAGATGGCATGGCTGACGGCGTCGATGTCGGCGCCGGCGCGCTCCAGGATGTCGGCGCAGCGATCGATCACCGCATCGAGCAGTTCCAGCAGCACGGTCTCGCCATTGGCGCCGGGCGCGACGCCGCGCGCCAGCTTGTTCTCGACCAGCATGAATGGTTTCGGCGCATCGTAGCGCACCGTAACGAGGCGATGATTGGAGAGGATGAAGGTCACCGGCGTAATCCGCGGCGACTCGGTATCCGCCGCGCACATCAGACTGGCGGTCATGTAACGGGCACTGTTCTCGATATAGAGTCGGCTGGAAATCTCGATTTCCTGCATGTCTTCCCGGGTCGGCACCGCGATCCCGGCGAGCCGCTCAACCGCGCGGTCCTCCTCGGCAGTGGGCTTGTCCAGATCGATCCAGACCGCATTTTCCGGCAACGCCGCGAGATCGACGGGATCGGATTTCTTCAACGCGGAATCGGAGGGGGTGAAGATCGCGATCATGGCAGGTACTCCGGGACTACGGGCACGAGGTTCGTGGAGGCGGGGTCAGCGTCCCTGCAGTGCGCAAATCCGCTCGATTCTGGCAAGCATTTCGAGGCCAGTTCGAGCCGACGGAACCTGGGACCCTTGGGATTTTGCAACAGTTGCGACGCGGCACAAACCCGTTTGCGGCGGACCGGCGGCAACTTTTGGGCGAGAGGCCGGCCGACCGCGCTGGCCTGCACAAGAACTGATCTCTACGCCTGGAGTCTGCGGCTTTTATGACACAGGTCGCATGCTGCAGAGCAAGAAGGGCATCAAAGCGCTGGAACTATGGCAGATTTCAGCGATAATGGCTCTTAAGAGAATCGTGGGCTTTGCGGGCTAATATTAGCGCGGTTCGAGCGCCAGATATCAATTGGAATAAAATAATGTCGTCACTCCAAGCGAAACTGGGAATTCTTGCGGCCGGCCTGATGCTGTCGGGCTGCATGCAGGCGACCTCCTATGAGGCCACCAACCAGACCAATTTCAAGCCGCGCGACAAGGAATACCTGGCCAAGGTCTCCTACGTTAAAACCCCGGTCGCCGAGCCGTTCCGCCGCGCCATTGTAGAATACCACCGCAAAGAAGCGCCGGGCTCGATCGTGGTCGATTCCGACAATCATTATCTCTACCTCGTGCAGGATGGCGGCAAGGCGATCCGCTACGGCATTACCGTCGGCGAAGAGGCGATGGCCTGGTCCGGCATCGCCAAGGTCGGCAGCATGACCGAGTGGCCGGCTTGGCATCCGACGCCGGGCGAGATTTCGCGCCTCGGCGTGCCGAAATTCGTCGCTCCGGGGCCGGATAATCCGATGGGTTCGCGGGCGCTGTATCTCTACTCCGGCGGCAAGGACACTCTGTTCCGGATTCACGGCACCAACCAACCGGAATATATCGGCGCCTCGATTTCCTCGGGCTGTATCCGCATGACCAATGAGGACGTGATCGATCTGTATAACCGGGTCAAGATGGGAACCGTGGTGGTGGTGCTCGAGCCCAACCATGGCGACTCGCCCTATAATTCGAAGATGGCCCTGCAGGGCGGCGGGTCGACGCCGTACTGAACATTCGCCCATCGCCGAACATCAAACAGCGCCGGTTTTTACCGGCGTTTTTTGTTGGGCTAGGCCTCTCTCCAGGTCGCCTCGGCGAAAGCCGAGATACACAGTGTCGTTTCGGGTAGCCACAGAGGGCAGATACCTTTTGCAACCAGCAATGCCAGGGGTTCTGAGTCCCGGCCTTCGCCGGGACCACGCTCAATGTGGAGCTTGGCTTCACCTGAACAGGTTAAACAGTCTTGGCGCAACACGCCGCTTGCGCGGCTTCGGTTTGGGTGTCGGAGGCGCTGCCTTGGCCGGCTCAACTTTTGCGGCCTCCGATTTCGGCGCGGAGGCTTCTTGTCGCGCGGTGGGTGCGGTGGATTTAGTACCCGGCTTGTCGGGATCGGCCTTCTCGGCAACCTCGCGCGGCGGCGCTTCTTCCGGTCGCCCGGCGGGCAGCAAGGGGGCGACCTGGGGCAGTGGGTCCCAGACGTCCCATTGGCAGATCCGATAGCCGTTGCGGCGTTCGGCCAGATCGAGATGGATGTGGTCCTCGTGATAGCCGTCCGACCCCGGCCCCAATACCGTGGTGAATCGCGTGCAGACCGAATGCAGCACGGTTTCGCGGACTTCGCGCGACACACCGCGATCGGTCAGCGAAATCGAGGCGCCGCTGGCTAGTTTGAGCGCGCGGACATCGAGCGCATTGGCGCGGCCATGCTCGGACAGTTTGGCGCCGACGACCCGGTTGCGACCGCGACATTCGAATGAATCGAAATTGTCGAGATCGCTCAGCCTGGTTCCCTGGGCTTCCGCCAGCGGCGCCATGTCGGAGCGGATCCAGTCGGCGACCGCGCTAGCCATAGCGCAACGAAGTACCGCCGCAGGCTTTACCGCGACGCGCCGGCTGTCCGGCAGCACCACCGCCTCGAGCCGAACCAGATCGTCACCGCCGCAGCCGCCGGGCCCGGTGACCGAAGGGATGCTCGGCGCAATGGCGATGCTCTCGGTCAGTGCCAGCCGACAGGCCGAGGGGACCGGCGGGGCCGGGACCGTTTCGGCAGCCGGCTTCTCAGCTTCGAGGGGCTTGTCCTTGGCGGAATCGGAGGGCGCCTCTGCGGGGCGCGGCTGCGGCAGCGGTATGGAGCGGCCGGTCAGATAGGCCGAGGCCGGCGCTGCCCATATCGTCAGCACGGCCGCGAACAGCACAGCGATTGGCCAATGGTCGCAGCCGAAAGCACCACAAGACCATTTCCGCGCCGCGTTCCCCGCGCTAAACTTCATGACAAATTCCTGAACGGAAACCGGCAGGACAGATCACACGGGGGAGGAGCGTTCGAATGCGCGGGTTGATGCAAGACTTGCCTATGCTGTGTCATCGGATTATCGATCATGCGGCAAAAGTTCATGGCGAACGCGAGGTCGTCACACGATCGGTCGAGGGACCTATCCATCGCACCAATTACGCCGAAATTCGCGCCCGCGCACTGAAAGTCGCACAGCGGCTCGATCGCGACGGCATCAAGCTCGGCGACCGCGTCGCCACCATCGCCTGGAACACCTGGCGCCATCTCGAAGCCTGGTACGGCATCATGGGCATCGGCGCCATCTGCCACACCGTCAATCCACGGTTGTTCCCCGACCAGATCGCCTGGATCATCAACCATGCGCAGGACCGCGTGGTAATGGTCGATCTCACCTTCATTCCGATCCTTGAAAAGATCGGCTCCCAGCTCCCGAGCGTGGAGCGCTACATCATCCTCACCGACAAGGCGCACATGCCGCAAACCACGTTGAAGAACGCGGTCGCCTATGAGGACTGGATTGCCGAGGTTGACGGCAATTTCAAATGGAAAATGTTCGACGAAAATACCGCGGCAGCGATGTGCTACACCTCGGGCACCACCGGCGACCCCAAGGGCGTGCTGTATTCGCACCGCTCCAACGTCCTGCATTCGATGATGGCCAATAATGGTGACGCGCTCGGCGCCACCTCGAAAGATACCATGCTGCCGGTGGTGCCATTGTTCCACGCCAACAGCTGGGGCATCGCCTTCTCCGCGCCCTCGATGGGCACCAAGCTGGTGATGCCCGGCGCCAAGCTCGACGGCGCCTCGGTCTACGAACTGCTCAACAGCGAGAACGTCACCTACACCGCCGGCGTGCCGACGGTGTGGCTGATGCTGCTGCAATACATGGCGAAGGAAAATGCCAAGCTGCCGCATCTGAAAGTGGTGATCTGCGGCGGCTCGGCGATGCCGCGCTCGATGATCAAGGCCTTTGTCGATATGGGCATCGAGGTCCGCCACGCCTGGGGCATGACCGAGATGAGCCCGCTCGGCACCGTCGGTGCGCTGCAGCCGCAATTCGCGCATCTCATCGGCGACGCCAAACTCGACGTACTGCAGACCCAAGGCTATCCGCCGTTCATGGTGGAAATGAAGATCACCGACGATGCCGGCAAGGAGCTGCCATGGGACGGCCAGACTTTTGGCCGCCTCAAGGTGCGCGGGCCGGCGGTCTCCGGCGCATATTACCGGGTCGAGAGCGATATCCTCGATGACGACGGCTATTTCGACACCGGCGATGTCGCCACCATCGACCAATATGGCTACATGCGCATCACCGACCGCTCCAAGGACGTGATCAAGTCCGGCGGCGAATGGATCTCGTCGATCGAGCTGGAAAACCTCGCGGTATCGCATCCCAAGGTGCTGGAAGCGGCGGTGATCGGCGTGCATCATCCGAAATGGGACGAGCGGCCGCTGCTGATCATCCATCTCAAGCCGGAGCAGACCGCGACGCCGGACGAGATTCTGAAATTCATGGACGGCAAGATCGCCAAATGGTGGCTGCCGGACGACGTGGTGTTCGTCGACGCCATCCCCCACACCGCCACCGGCAAAATCCTGAAAACCGCGCTGCGCGACCAGTTCAAGGCGTACAGTTTCCCCAACGCCGCGGCATAGGGCCTGGTCGCCGCCAATTCCTTAATCTCTCCCCGTTCTTTGCGGGGAGAGATGAGGAGGCCTCACCGGTTCGATCTGGCCCAGCCTCCAAAATCTGCCCAAAGTCCCTTGAATTTGCCGCGGGAGCATGGTCTCAAACAGGCCAGTTCTTTAGCCCGGCCGCACATGATCCGGCAGAGCCCAACCCGGCAAAAATACCTGGATGGCCCGCAAGTTTTCCGCTCCCTATCAGACCGAGCCGATGTCCGCCCTCGCATCGTGGGCGCGACGCCTTGCGGTATTCTCGCTGGTGGCGACGCTGGTTTCGATCATCATCGTGCGGTTCGGTTTCCTCGAGATGAAACCGGCACTGGCGACGTTCTTTGGTGCGCTGGCATGCGCGGGACTGTCGATCCTGGTCGGACTGGCCGCCTTCGTTGCGATCTGGCAGAACGGATCGCGCGGCATGAGCCGGATCCTGCTGGCGCTCCTGATCGACATGGCCATCCTGGCCTACCCGGCCTATCTCGGCCTGCAATACCGCAAGCTGCCCGCGATCCACGACATCACCACCGATGCGATCGATCCGCCGAAATTCGACGCGCTGGCGCGACTGCGCGCCGGCGACGGCGCCAATACCGCGGTCTATGCCGGGCTGTATTCCGCCGAACAGCAGCATCTGGCCTATCCCGATATCGAAACGGTGCAGCTCGATGCGCCGGTGCTGAAAGCCTATGAGGTGACGCTCGAACTCATCAACAAGCGAAAGTGGCGTGTCGTCGATGCGCGCGCGCCGCAACCGCCGCGCCGCGAGGGCCGTATCGAGGCGGTGGCGCGAACGCCGATCATGGGTTTTCGCGAGGATGTCGCGGTGCGCGTGCTGCCGGACGGCGACGGCTCGCGGGTCGATCTCCGCTCCTCGTCGCGCTATTTCGAAAGCGATCTTGGCAGCAATGCCGCGCGCATCACCAAGCTGATCGACGACATCAACAACGCCGTCGACAACGCGCCGGCGCCGAAGAAGCCGCAACTGCCCGCGAAGGTGCAGCCGAAGGGTGTGGCGAAGAGGTAAGAGGGCGAATGGCGAATAGGGAGTAGCGAATAGAAGGCAAGGCAGGCGGCAAAGCTCTGTTCTTCTTCCTCCCTATTCGCTACTCCCTATTCGCTCCGTTATCGCCATTCGCTCCTACCAGCCGATAGCTTCCGCCGATCACCGGATCGCCCGATGTCGCGACCACCTTGCGCGCCACCAGATCTTCCAGATGCGCCAGTACGGAATAGCCGGCGGCGCCGGTCAGCCGCGGGTCGATGCCGATATAGATCGCGCGCACCAGGGTCGGGATATCGGCCTCACCCTTGGCCAGACGGTGCAGGATGGAGGCTTCGCGCGCCTGACGATGGCGGATCAGGAATTTCACGAATTTCGGCCCGTCCGGAATTTCCGGTCCGTGGCCGGAAAAATATAGATCCTCGTCGCGCCGGCTGAGTTTCTCCAGCGACGCCATGTAGTCGATCATCGATCCGTCGGGCGGTGCCACGATCGAGGTCGACCATCCCATCACATGGTCGCCGACAAAAAGAAACTTCCGGTCGCGCCAGGCAAATGCCATGTGGTTGGCGGTGTGGCCCGGCGTCGCCACCGCCTCGAGCGCCCAGCCGTCTCCGCTGATGCTCTCGCCGTCGCGGACCGTGACATCCGGTCTGAAGTCGCGGTCGGCACCGGATTCCGACGAGATGGTTTCACTCTCATAACGCGGCCGCGAGGCGCGGTGTGGACCTTCGGCATACACCGTAGCACCGGTGGCGGCCTTGATCCGCGCGGTATTCGGCGAGTGATCGCGATGGGTATGGGTGACGATGATATGGGTGACGGTTTCGCCCTTCACCGCGCCGATCAGCGCGCCGGCGTGTTCTTCGCTGTCCGGACCGGGATCGATAATGGCCACATTGCCCTGGCCGACGATGTAGCTGTTGGTCCCGGTAAAGGTGAAGGGGCTCGGATTGTTGCAAAGAATGCGACGAACGCCGGGGCGGATCTCATCGACCACGCCCGGCTTGAGCGGAAAGTCGCGGTTGAACGGGATATCGTCATTGTCGCTCATGGGGAAACGCCTAACAGGAGGCCTCATGCTGAGGAGGCCCGAAGGGCCGTCTCGAAGCATGGAGCGAGGTCATTCGTGCGGCCATCCTTCGAGACGCCCGCGAGAGCGGGCTCCTCAGGATGATGGCCGTGTTCGCCAACGACCTCAGGAAAACGCCTGAATGCCGGTGATGGCGCGGCCGAGGATCAGGGCGTGGACGTCGTGGGTACCCTCATAGGTATTCACGGTCTCGAGGTTCTGGGCGTGTCGCATCACGTGATATTCGATCTGGATACCGTTGCCGCCGTGCATGTCGCG
>JAQGJF010000006.1 GCA_028290765.1 Tardiphaga sp. | reverse complement strand
CCTGGACCAGCGTCACCGAGAATGTCAGGCTTCCGCTGAAACTGGCGCATGTGCCGCGCGCGGAATCCGATGCGCGGGTCGGCCGGATCCTGGCGCAGGTCGGATTGGCCGAATTCGGCAACGCCTATCCGCGCGAATTGTCCGGCGGCATGACGATGCGGGTATCGCTGGCGCGCGCTTTGGTCACCGATCCGGATATCCTCCTGATGGACGAGCCCTTCGCGGCGCTCGACGAGATCACCCGTTTCCGGCTCAACGACGATCTGCTCGCGCTGTGGCGCGATCTGCGCCAGACCGTCATCTTCGTCACCCATTCGGTCTTCGAGTCGGTCTATCTGTCGCAGCGCGTGATCGTGATGACGCCGCGACCCGGACGCACCGATGCCGAGTTTCACATCGATGCGCAACAACCGCGCGACGAGGATTTTCGCACCTCGCCCTTTTATGCCGTGCGTTGCCGGGAGGTTTCGCAGGCGCTGGCGCAAGCGAGCCGCGGGATGGCACCGCATGAATGAATCCGACAAACCGTCCTCGCGCGCCGACGGCGAAGCATGGCGGCGCGGCCGCGGCAACCGTATCCAGGGCACTCTCCGACACGTCTTGCGTATCGTGCTTCCGTTCGCGGTGCTTGCGGCGGGCATCGCGGCGTGGCACCTCCTGGTGCGGTTCAACGACATTCCGACCTACGTGTTGCCGGGTCCGGGCCTGGTGCTGCGAACGCTGATCGAGGATTGGGAAATCCTGTCGCAATCGCTGCTGGTCACCTTGCTGACCACGCTGGAAGGTTTTGCCGCCGCTGCATTCGGCGGGATCGCGCTGGCGCTGTTGTTCAACCAGTCGAAATGGCTGGAGGCCGCGCTGTATCCCTATGCGGTGATCCTGCAGGTCACGCCGGTGATCGCGATTGCGCCACTGTTGCTGATCTATCTTCCGCAGCAGACCGCGGTGATCGCCTGCGCCTGGATCGTGGCGTTTTTCCCGGTTCTCGCCAATACCACGCTCGGCCTCAATTCGGTGGACCGCAATCTGGCCGGCCTGTTTGCGCTTTACGGCGCGTCGCGGGTCCAAAGCCTGTGTTATCTCAAATTGCCGGCGGCGCTGCCGTTTATCCTCGGCGGATTGCGCATCGCCGGCGGCCTGTCGCTGATCGGCGCCGTGGTGGCCGAAATCGCGGCCGGGGCCGCCGGTGCCGGTTCCGGCCTGGCCTACAGGATCGCGGAATCCGGCTATCGTCTCAACATTCCCAGAATGTTTGCCGCGTTGCTGTTGCTCTCGGCGGCCGGTATTGGCATCTATATGCTGCTCGCGCTGGCCTCGCATCTGGTGTTGCGGCGCTGGCACGAAAGTGCGCTTGGAAAGGACAACTGATGGCTGCGGGTATTTCGTCGGAAAAGGTGGATTTGCTGATTTACGGGCCGGCCAAGCCGATCGTCGAGAAGGGATTTTCGGACCAGTTCGTCCTGCATCCGTTCGAGGCCCAGGCCGATCTCGAACGGCTGACCCCTGCCGTCATCGAGCGCATTCGCGGCATCGCCACCACCGGGCCTGTGGTCGCCAACGAGACGGTGCTGTCGCGCTTCCCCAAGCTCGAAATCGTCTCGTCCTTCGGCGTCGGCTACGATCACATTAACGCGACCTACGCGCGCGAGCACAATATCGTCGTCACCAATACGCCGGACGTGCTGACCGAGGAAGTCGCGGACGTGGCGCTGGGGCTCTTCATCGCCACCGCGCGCGAATTCATCAAGGCCGATCGTTATCTGCGCTCCGGATTGTGGACCTCGGCGCAGGGGTTCCCGCTCAGCGTCGGGTCGCTGCGCGATCGCAAGGTCGGCGTCGTCGGCATGGGCCGTATCGGCCAGGCGATCGGCCGCCGTCTCGAAGCTTCGCTGGTTCCGGTGGTCTATCATTCGCGCAACCCGGCGGCGGGTGTTGCCTACCAGCATTATCCGAACCTGATCGAGATGGCGAAAGCCGTCGATACATTGATCATCATCACGCCGGGCGGCCCCTCCACGGCCAAGCTCATCAATGCGGAGGTGTTGAACGCACTCGGGCCCCGAGGCATCGTCATCAACGTGGCGCGGGGCTCGGTGGTCGACGAGCCGGCGCTGATCGCCGCGCTCAAATCCGGCACCATTCTGGCGGCCGGTCTCGACGTGTTCGCCAGCGAGCCCAACGTGCCGGAGGAACTGCGCGCGATGCAGAACGTGGTGCTGCTGCCGCATATCGGATCGGCGTCGGTCGTCACGCGCAACGCCATGGATCAGTTGGTGGTCGACAATCTGAAGGCATGGTTCGCGGGCAAGGCGCCGCTGACGCCGATTCCCGAAACCCCGGTGAAAGGTCGCTGACCGATGGGTTGGCTGTCCGGCTCAGCTCTGTTGGGGCGTACTCGCGGCATGGCGTTGGCCGCGGTCGCAGCCCTGCTGGTGGCCGGATCGCCGGCGCATCCGCAGGATGCCACGACCCTGAAGAAGGACATGATCGGACAGTGGGAGCTGTCGACTACCGAGCGCAGCAAAACCTGCGTCGTGACCTTGAAGCCGGATGTGTCGCCGCAAGGCCTGAAACTCGAACTCGAGCCCGCCTGTGCCGCCGCCTTGCCGTTCACCAAGGATATCAAGGGCTGGAACATCGCCGGTCTGGATATCGTGCGGCTGCAGGACGGCACCGGCCAGGCCGTGATCGACTTTACCGAAGTCGAGAGCGGGATTTTCGAGGGCCTGCGGACCGGCGAGGGCATCTACATCCTGCAAAACCTCGCGGCGGCGCGATCGCTGGCGAAGTCGATGGATCAGATGATCGGCGACTGGTCGGTGGTGCGCGGCAACGGCCGGCCGATCTGCGGCCTGACACTGACCAACACCGAGGCCACGACGGCGGATAATTTCCAGGTCTTCCTCAAGCCACGTTGCGATCCCGTCGTCGCCGGCTTCGGGCCGACGATGTGGCGGCTGGAGCGCGGCGAATTGCTGCTGTTTTCCGCCGGCGGCGAAGCCTGGCATTTCGAGGCCGACGACAACGCGCAGTGGCGGCGGGTGCCGGACAGCGTCGATCCGTTGATCTTGCTGCGGCAGTAGATCTCTGAACTTCGCTCGAATTGAACGTGTGGTCCTGGCTGTTCAGGTCGTCAAATGCGATCCGGCCGATGCAACGACATTTGTGGAATGAAGCGCATGCCCAACACTACGGATCAGCCGCTTCCGGCCGTCGGAGCCTACTGGATCAAGGAAGAAGACTATCCGGCGCTGCTGGAGATCTTCGGCGACGGCCACAAGCTGCCGCCA